>CAUJGH010000388.1 GCA_963169575.1 Myxococcota bacterium
CACGGTCTCGGCCAGCTCCTGGAGGTCGAGGCCGGCCGACTCGACGACCCGCTTGGCCTCTCGGATCACCTCGGAGAACCCGCGAGGTCGCGGTGCCCGGGGCGCGGTCGTTCCGCAGCAGTTCGTGGGTGTGCCACCGCGTGTCGTCGAAGACGTGCACCCAGTCGACCGATTGGATGACGTTCCCGAGCTCCTCGGTCGAGAGGCCCGCGGCGTAGAGACCGCCGACGATCGAGCCCATGCTGGTTCCCGAGACGACGTCGACGGGAACGCGGAGCTCCTCGAGCACCTCGAGCACGCCGATATGGGCCGCGCCGCGCGCACCGCCGCCCGAAAGAACGAGGCCGATCCGCGGTCGCTGCGGCCGCGACGGGGGAGCAGGGGGAGAAGACGACAGAGGCTGCGCCGGCAGGCGACGGGAAGACGTCTCGACTCCGGGATTCACCGGGGCCGTACTCTCCTCTGCGAGCGGCGGGACTGCGCGAGCAGCCGGTGCTCCGGCGAAGATCGCGGCGGCCAGTGCAGGAGCGGCGAGCTGCCATCCGCGGCGTGTCCGGCAAGAAAGAAGTCCGGGGCGAGGGGGGCCGGGTCGCCGGCTCGAACCGCGGGGCCCGCTATGCATGCCCAGATCGCCCTCGCGCACCGACGCTTCCGCGCCTGCCACCTTCGTCGGTTCCCAACGCTTTCGGTCGTCGCGGAGGTTTGCGCCGCCCGTCGGCCTCCGCGCGATTCTAACCGAGACCCCCGATCCAGGAAGGCGACTTGGGCCCATTGCGGGGAGGAGATTCCTCGTCGCACGCTCGTCGAGTAAGCTCGCGGCCCGAAGCCGAAGCGTTTCGGGACTTCGCCGTCGCCTCGGCCAGGCGCTCGACGATCTCGTGCCGCCCCCCCCCTGGTCCGACTGCAGGATGCCCTTGACCGGTATGCGCGCGGAAGAGACGGAGAAGGCAAAGGCGATGCACATGCACCGGCTCCTGCGATTCGGGCTCGCGAGTCTCGTCTTCGGACTCGCGCTCTGGGCCGGACTGGCGGCCTTTTTCGGCCCCTGGTCCTCGCCGGTCGCGGCGGCCGCGCTCGCGATTGCGGGCGCCTCGGCCCTCTTCGCGACGCTTCGGGGCCGACTCGTCGGCCCCGCGCTCGCGGTGTTCGCGCTCGCGCTCGCCGTCTTCGGGTTTTTCTGGAGCCGGGTCGAGCCCTCGAACGATCGCCCCTGGCAGCCGGACGTCGCGCGTCTCGCCCGTGCCACGATCGAGGGCGATCGCGTGATGCTGCGCAACATCCGCGATTTCGACTACCGCAGCGAGACCGACTACGACGTCCGGTACTACGACGCGACGTTCGACCTGCGCGAGCTCGAAGGCGTCGATCTCTACACCGTCCATTGGATGGGCGATGCGATCGCCCACGTCATGCTCAGCTTCGTCTTCGCCGGCGATCGCTACGTCACCGTTTCGATCGAGACCCGCAAGGAGATCGGAGAGAGCTACGACACGATCCGCGGATTCTTCCGCCAGTACGAGCTGATCTACGTCGTCGGCGACGAGCGCGACCTGGTCCGCCTGCGGACCAACGTCCGAAAGGACCCCGTCGAGGACGTCTATCTCTTCCGCACCGGCGTCTCCCGCGCCTCCGCGCGCCGGCTCTTCCTCGACTACCTGCGCGAGATCAATGCGCTGAACGAGCAGCCCGAGTTCTACAACACCGGCACGACGAACTGCACGACCAACGTCTACCGGCATACCCAGGTGAATCCCGGCCCCCACCACTTCTCGTGGAAGATCCTGCTCTCCGGGTACGCGGCCGAATACGTCTACGAGAATGGACTGCTCGACACGCGCCTGCCCTTCGCCGAGCTGCGCCGGAGATCACGCGTGAACCCGATCGCACTGACCGCCGATCGCGCGCCGGATTTCTCGGCGCGCATCCGCGCCGGCTTGCCCCGGCCCGGGCCGGCCCGCCCGCCCGCGGCGTCTCCCGCAGCGCTCGCAGCGCCCGCGGCACAGGCCGGAACAGAGCCCTCGACTTCGCCGGACCCGCGATGACGGCGCGTCGCCGCGGCGTCTTTTCGATTCGAACCCCGATCGCCGGAGGCGTCGTCGCGCTCCGAGCGATCCCCAGCTCAAAGGAAGCCGCATCGATGAATCCGCATCCGAATTCCCTCTTCTGGAGCCGCGCGAAGCTGCGCGGCGCATTCGCGCTCCTGGTCTTCGCGAGCCTCGTCGGCTCGCTGGCACCGCCGCTCCCCGCCCTCGCGCAGGTGAAGCCGACCGCCGACTGGGGCCCGCTCGAGCTGCTCGAGCGCACGGTCGCCCCCGGCGAGAAGCTGAAGTTCTCCTACACGCGGTCGCGGACCTTCGAAGGCGCGTTCCTCGATACCGTCGTCTTCGCCGCGCGCGGCCGGAAGCCGGGCCCGACCCTCTGCCTGACGGCGCTGGTCCACGGCGACGAGCGCAACGGCTTCGAAGTCGCCCGCCGGGTCTTCGCCGACACCGACGCGAAGCAGCTCTCCGGAACGCTGATCGCGCTGCCGGCGGTGAACATGAACGGCTTCCGGACGGGCAGCCGCTACATGCCGGACCGGCGCGACCTCAATCGCGAGTTTCCGGGCAGCGAGACCGGCAGCAACTCATCGATCATCGCCGGCATCCTCTACCGCACGGCGACGCACTACTGCGACGCCCTGATCGATCTCCACACCGGCTCCTTCGACCGTGCGAACCTCCCGCAGATCCGCGTCGACCTCGCCCATCCGCGCGCGCTCGAGCTCGCGAAGAGCTTCGGCGCGCAGGTCGTGCTCGGCGGCGAGGGGCCGCGGGGCAGCCTGCGCCGCGAAATGATGGAGGGTGGGATTCCGGCCATCATCTACGAAGCCGGGCTGCCGCTGCGCTTCGAGCCCGTGGAGATCGAGAAGGGCTTCGAAGGCGTCCGCAACGTGATGGTCCGCATGGGCATGATCGCGGGCAAGGCGACGCCGAGCACTCCGGCATCCCACGTCTATGCGCGGTCCCGCTGGATGCGCGTCCCCCTCGGCGAGGGCGGCGTCTTCTATCCCGTGAAGCAGCTCGGCGAGCGCGTGGCCGCCGGCGACGAGATCGCCTACGTCGAGGATCCGTTCACGGACCGCCGCTTCGTCCTGCGCGCCGAGCAGGCGGGCACGGTGATCGGACTGGCGGTGCCGCAGATCGTGTTCTCGGGTTATGCGCTGGTGCACGTCGCGGGGCCATGAGAGTGCAGCGGTGCGCCGTGCGCGCGGGCGCGGCCTCCCTGTTCCGGCCCCGTCAGAGGTTCCAGACCCGCGCCGCATTCCCCGAAACGATCTTCCGCCGATCCTTCGCGGGAACCCCGCCGAGCATCTTCTCGACCACCGCCCGCGAGTTCGGCCAGCTCGACACCGGATGCGGATAATCCGAAGACCACATGATGTTGTCGACGCCGAGCCGTTCGACCGCATGCCGGTACGCGTCCGGCTCGTCGATGAAGGTCAGGAACACGTTCTGGCGGAAATAATGGCTCGGCGGATGCTGGATCGCGGGGAAGTCGTAGCCCTGACGCGCCTGCAGATCGTCGACGATGAAGAGCCACCAGCTGATCCAGCCGAGGCCCGGCTCGACGAACACGACCTTCAACTTCGGGAAGCGCTCGAAGACGCCGCCCATGATGAACATGCCGAGGGGCTCGGCGGTCGAGAGCGCGACGGCGCCGACGAAGATGCCTTTCTGCGGGGTCGGGTCGCGGCGGGCGAGGCCCTCGAGCTGGGTGTTGAGGCCGATGTGGAGGCAGATGGGGAGATTCGTCTCCTGGATGACGTTCCAGAGCGGGTCGTAGCGCTTGTCCCAGTAGTCGGGCAGGCCGAGCTCGGCGGGGAAGACGGGCAGCTGGAGCGATTTGCCGCCCTGGGCCGCGACCCACTCCACCTCGGCGACGGCGCCTTCGATGTCGTGGATGGGGATCTGGTAGGAGGTGATGAAGCGGCGGCGATCGATCGATGCGAAGTCGTGCATCGTCTGGTTGAAGGCGCGGGTCGCCTCGCGGTTGCCTTCCTTCAGCATGTAGAGATAACGGAACGCGCTGACCTCGCAGTACATGACGGAGGCGTCGACGCCGTCGGCGTCGAGGTCTTCGAGGCGGGCCTTCGCGTCGGAGTGGCCGATGCGGCCGGCGGCGGGGAAGCGGCGGCGGCCGAGGCTCATCATGTCGGCGTGCTGCTCGCCCTGGTAGTCCTGCTGCTCGCGCCAGCGGCCGTTCGCCTCGCTGCTCATGCTCTTCGCCATCGCGGTGCCGAACTCGCCGAGGGCGGCGTCGTAGGCGGCGTGGTATTTCGTCGCGAGGCGGAGCTTGATCTCGGGATGGGCGAGGTCGACGTGGTCGTCCGAGGAGATGAGGCGTTCGGCGGCGGACATCGGGATTCCTCCGGTGATCGGTCGAGGGCGGCTCAGCCCGCTCGGCAGCTCGGCGGGTCGGCAGCGGCGCGCATCTGCGCGGCGCGATCGGGCCGCTCGGCTCGTCGGCGAGCATATCAGCCTCGTCGGGATTGGCCCGGACCCGAGCGGTTCGTATGCTCGGGCCGGATCCAACGGGGAGGCCTCGCCTTTGTCTGCTCGCCTGCTTTCGAAGGGCCTCTTTGCCAAGGCGCCCTCGTCGAGGGAGCTCGCCGGCCGGGGCCGTCTCCCGTTCGTGCTGCTCTTCGTGCTCGCGCTCGGGCTCCTTCCGGCAGACCTCGCCCGCGCGGGCCTCTTCGGCGATCGCTTCGATTTCGCGCTGATCGGCGATCTGCCCTACACGCCCGAAGACCTGACGCGCTTCGATCGGCTGATCGACGACGTGAACCGCCAGCGGCCGCGGGTCGAATGGGTGCTGCACGTCGGCGACATCCGGGGCGGTGGCAAGGTGCCGTGCTCGGACGAGATCCTGACGGGTCGTTTCGCCCTGATGCAGCGCTTCGCGCGGGCCTTCGTCCTGACGCCCGGCGACAACGACTATCTCGACTGCCGCAACGCAGATCCCCGCGAGCGGCTCGCATTCCTGCGCGGGCTCTTCTATCCGAAGCCCGGCCGGACGACCGGGGCCAGGCCGATGGCCGTCGAATCCCAGTCGCGGCAGGCCGGCTTCGAGGCCTTCGTCGAGAACGTGCTCTGGGTCCGAAGCGATGTCGTGTTCGCGACCTTCCATGCGCTCGGGGTAGACCGCGCGCCCGATCCGTATCCGGATCTCACGGCGACGCGCAACGCGGCGGCCGTCGCCTGGATCGCGGAGGCCTTCGCGCGGGCCCGCGCGATCGGCGCGAAGGGCGTCTTCCTCGCGACGCAGGTCGATCCCTGGGTCGTCACCGGTCCGCCCGGCGTCGCCCGCATGCTCTGCCGCGATCCGGCAGGCGGCGAATCGCCCTGCCTCGCGCGGCGCGGCGGGATCGATCCGATCTACGACGTGCTCGAGCAGGGGGCGGCCGGGTTCGGC
>CAUJGH010000389.1 GCA_963169575.1 Myxococcota bacterium
ACGAGCGCCTGCACGCGTGGGCCGTTCGCCATGTCCCGCTCGAGTTGGCCGGCCTGACGACGGCGCTCTTCACCGGACTGGTCGCCGGTCGATTCAGCGAGAGCCCGCTCGCGAGCGGCTATTCCGCGGCATGGGGAGAGAACGTCGGGTACTACCTCGTCGCATTCGTCCGGGACCGACGCAGGCGGGGCTCCTCGGCCCCCGCCGTGGGCGAGCTCCTGGCCGACGTCCCGTTCTACGCCCTCGCGACCGTCGGGTGCGCGCTTCGCCGGAGGCTCGGTTCGTCGAGGCGCGACGCGCTCAGCGGTAGACGAATTCCTTCCCGTCGAGGTCGATCGCCGGAATCTCGGTCTTCTCGCGCCAGTAGTCCTGCGTATGCTGCCACTCGGGGCGGTCGAGGCGCCGGGGCAGCGCGTCCATCGCGCGGATCAGGTAGCTGGGATTGAAATTGTCGGGATCGATCCAGGGCAGCTTCGGCAGGTTCCCGTCCTCGGGCCGCAGCGCGACCTCGACGCGCTGCTTGCCCAGCCGGTCCATGTGTCGGAGCAGCCGGCAGACGAAATCCGCCAGCAGATCGACGCGCAGCGTCCAGGACGCGCGGAAATAGCCGAAGATCCAGAGCAGGTTCGGCACGCCGGTGAACATCATGCCGCGATAGGTGACCGTGTCGTGGAGATCGAGCGGGCGGCCATCGATCGCGAACGCGATGTCGCCGAGAATCGATAGGTCGAAACCCGTGGCCGTGACGATGATGTCGGCCTCGAGCTCCCGGCCCGACCGGAGCAGTACGCCCTTCTCGGTGAACCGATCGATTTCGTCCGTCACGACCGAGGCCTTGCCGGCGAGGATGCCCTTGAAGAGATCGCCGTCGGGCACGAACGCGAGGCGCTGCTGCCACGGGCGGTAGCGGGGCGTGAAGTTCTTCTCGACCTCTTCGTCGCCGACGTAGGCGCGCACGGCGCCCAGCAGCTCCTGCTTCACCGTGTCGCTCTCCTCGAGCGCACGGACCGTGAACAGATGCTGATCGCGCAAGATCTTGCGGCGCACGATCTCGTGGATCCATGCCTCGTCGATCTCGAGCGCGCGCAGCGTATCGGCCAGCTCGTTCACATTCGGCGCGGGCAGGAAATAGGTCGGCGAGCGCTGCAGCACCGTCGTATGGGCCGTGTCGGCGGCGATCGCCGGAACGACCGTCGCGGTCGTGGCGCCCGAGCCGATCACGAGCACCCGTTTGCCCCGGTAGTCGAGATCCGAAGGCCAGGTCTGCGGGTGGACGATCCGGCCCTGGAAGCGGTCCATGTCCTGCCAGTCCGGTGTATGTCCCTTCGCGTGGCGGTAGTAGCCCTGGCACATCCAGAGGAACGAGGTCGTGAAGCGCAGGCGCTCGCCCGTGTCGCTGCGATGGGCATCGACCGTCCAGCAGTTCGTCTCGCTCGACCAGGACGCGGCATCGATGCGATGGCGATAGCGGATGTGCCTCGCGAGGTCGTTCTCGGCGATCACCTCGCCCAGGTAGCGCTGGATCTCCTGCGCCGTCGCGATCGGCGGGCCCGTCCAGGGTTTGAAGCGATAGCCGAACGTGTAGAGGTCGCTGTCGGAGCGGATGCCGGGATAGGTGTGGGTCCGCCAGGTGCCGCCGAAGCCTTCGAGCGCATCGAGCACCACGAAGCGCTTGCCGGGGCATTGGTCGCCGAGATGTTTGGCGGCGCCGATGCCGGAAATGCCCGCGCCGACGATCAGGACGTCGAAATGTTCCGCGGGGGCGGGGACCGGGGCGGTCGATCCGGTCGGGCTCGCAGTCGGCATGACGAGGGTTCCTCGGGCGGCATCGCCGGTCGAACGAGTTTGCAAGCCACGTGCCTCGGCGGGAGCGCGCCCGAACGGCGGAGCGTGCTCCCCGGCTGCGTCGTCATGCCTCAGCCCTGTGGCAGAAGGCCGACTCGGCCGGGCGAAGGTCCGGGACCCGCCGAGCGAGGACCGCGATCTCCGACACGAACCCGCGGACGCTCTCAGCGGCCGTCCGGATCGAACCTCAACAGCCCCGGCCGATAGTCGTCGGGCGCTTCGTAGCCCATCAGTTGCAGCACGGTCGCGGCGAGGTTCGCGAGTCCGGGCTTCTCGATCCGGGGATCGAGGGCGAGCTTCGCGCCCGGGGCGAAGACGTGGAGCGGAACGGGATTCAGCGTATGGCTGGTCTTCGGCTTGAAGCCGCCGCGGGCCGCCGCGACGGGCTTGCCGGTCTTCGGGTCGAGCTCGTACATGCAATCGGCGTTGCCGTGGTCGGCCGTGACGACGAGCGCGCCCTTCAGCGCTTCGATGACGGGAAGCAGGCGCGCGAGCTGGAGATCGACGGCTTCGACGGCGAGGATGGCGGCGGTCGCATGGCCCGTATGGCCGACCATGTCGCCGTTGGCGTAGTTGACGCGGGCGTGGCGATGGCGGCCGGTCATCAGCTCGTCGATCAGGCGATCGGTGATCTCGGCGGCCTTCATCCAGGGGCGCTCTTCGAAGGGGCGCAGGTCGGAGGGGACCTCGACGTAGGTCTCGACGGCTGCGTCGAATTGGCCGCTGCGATTGCCGTTCCAGAAATAGGTGACGTGGCCGAATTTCTGGGTCTCGGAGATCGCGAGCTGCGGCAGGCCCGCGCGGGCGAGGTATTCGCCGAGGGTCCGCTCGATCGCGGGCGGCGCGACGAGATAGCGGGCGGGGCGCTTGAGATCGCCGTCGTATTCCATCATGCCGGCGAACAGGAGGTCCGGGCGCGGCCCCCGATCGAAATGCTCGAACGCATCCGCCTCGAAGGCCTCGGAGATCTCGACGGCGCGGTCGCCGCGAAAATTGAAGAGCACGACCGCGTCGCCGTCGCGCATCGCGCCGATCGGCCCGCCCTGCGGATCGACGACGACGAATTGCGGCAGCTGCTGATCGCCGATCCCCGGCTTCTCGCCGCGGAAGGTCTCGATCGCCGCACGGCAGGAGGTGAAACCGCGCGCCTGCCCGCGAACGTGGGTCTGCCAGCCACGCTCGACCATCGCCCAGTCGGCGCCATAACGATCCATGGTCGTCGTCATGCGGCCGCCGCCGGACGCGATCCGATAGTCGCGGCCGGGCTTCGCCGAGATCGTCTCGAGCAGCTCCTCGAGGGCGTCGACGTAGTCGAGGGCGCTCGTCTCGGCGACGTCGCGGCCGTCGAGCAGGACGTGGACGCGGACGCGCTCGATCGCCTCGCGATCCGCCCGGCGGACGAGGGCGAACAGATGCTCGATATGGCTGTGGACGTTGCCGTCGGAGAGCAGGCCGAGGAAGTGGAGCGTCGCGCGCCGGGCTCGCACGCGTTCGGTGACCGCCTGCCAGGTCTTCGCGTTCTCGCCCTCGAAGATCGAGCCATCGGCGATCGCCTTCGCGACGAGCTTGGCGCCCTGGTCGAAGATGCGGCCGGCGCCGATCGCGTTGTGGCCGACTTCGCTGTTGCCCATGTCGTCGTCGGAGGGCATGCCGACCGCGCGCCCATGGGCGAGCAGCCGCCCGGTCGGTCCGTCGCGTGCGAGGCGATCGAGGGTCGGCGTGCGTGCGAGCCAGACCGCATCGCTCTCGTCCCGGCGGCCGATCCCGACCCCGTCCATCACACAGACGACGACCGGCCCCGGCATCCCCGGGAACTGCCCGTTCCGGCGCAACGTCCATTCGCCCATGGCCTCGCGAACCCCCCGTCCAAATCGGTCGCCCAGCACAGGGCGGCGCCGATGATAGACTCGCCGCACGTTCCGCCCAAGAAAGGGCGCAGGCCCGTATCCGGCATGCATCGCCTCCTGCTCGTCATCGTCTGCTCCTGGATCGCGACGGGCTGCCTCGGCGAGCGAGGCCCCGAGCGAGCCGCTGCGCCCGTGCGCACGGTCCTCGAGTCCTCCGATGCCGCCGCCGCAGCGCCCGCTGCTCCCGCGGTCGACGACGAACGAGCGGCAGCGAGCGCGAACGAAGCGGGCGAAGGCCGCGAATCCGCGAAGAAGCCGGCAGCGGAGACCCCGGCGCCCGCCGAGGCGGGTGAACCCGCGGCGGGCGAGACGGCGACGGAGCCCGGCGAAGCGGAGGCGGATGGGCAGCCCACACCGGCGCCCGACGCGAAGCCCGCATCCAGCCCCGAAACGAATCCCGATGCGAAACCGGAAGAGAAGCCCGAGAAGCCCGGCAAGATCGTCCTCGACACCGAGTACGACGATCGCCGCGTCGGTGACGACCAGACGGAGGCCGTGCGCGCCGAACTGGGATTCGTCGACGACGAGGCGCTCGATCGCTACGTCCAGAGCGTCGCGATCCGCCTGCTCCGACATGCCCCGCCGCGACCCTTCGAATACGAATTCAAGATCGTCGACCAGACCGTCCCGAACGCCTTCGCCCTGCCCGGCGGCAAGATCTACGTCTCCCGGGGCCTGCTCGCGCTCGTCGACTCCGAAGACGAGCTCGCCGGCGTGCTCGGCCACGAGATCACGCATGCCGCCGAGCGCCATGCCGCGGCGCGGATCGAGATCTCGCGCCGCATCAACCCGCTGGTCATGGGCTGGATGCGGGCAGCGCAGATCGCGGCCTACGGGCGGGACCAGGAACGCGATGCGGATCGCGGCGGACAGATCCTCTGCGCCAAGGCCGGCTACGACCCGAACGGAATCGCGACCTTCCTTCGCAAGCTCGACGCGCTCGAGCGGTACGAGATCGGCTGGTCGCGCCTGCCCTTCTTCCTCGCGACCCATCCGACGAGCCCCGAACGCTCCGCCCTCGCCTCCGATCGCGCGAGGTCGCTCGAATGGGCCCGACAGCCCGGCATCGCCGACGATCGGCCGTTCGGATATCTCAGTGTCGTCGACGGCCTCGTACTCGGCGACGATCCGGCGGGCGGGCTCTTCGACGGGCCCAGCTTCGTGCATCCCGAGATGCGCTTCTCACTGCGCTTTCCGGAGGGCTGGGAGACCCAGAACAGCCAGCAGGCGGTCGCCGCGAGCGCTCCCGACGGCGACGCGCAGGCGACCCTGACGCTCGCGGGATCGGGTGACGACGTCGAGAAGGTCGTCGACGAGTTCCTCGAGAAGGAGGCGAAGGAGCTTCGCGTCCGGGTCGGCGATCGGCGCCGGATCCAGCTCGGCGAGCTGCCGGCAGTGCGGATCGAGGCGCGCGGCGTCGAGCAGATCATGACGAACGTCGGCCCGCAACAGGTCGGCGTCTCGATGCAGATGACCTTCGTCGCCTACGATGGCGTCGTCTATCGGCTCGCGCTGACGAGCCTCTCGGGCTCGGCGCAGAAATATCGCGGCCGGGCGACCGCCTTCGCCATGAGCTTCCGCCCCCTCGACGAGGCGGCGGCCCATTCGCTCGAGGTGACCCGCCTGCGGATCGCGCGGGCGCTCGAGAGCGAGACGCTGGCCGCGCTCTCCACGCGCACGCGCAACGCGCTCGAGCTCGGCTACACCGGCGTGCTGAACGGCCTCTTCGCCTCGACCGAGCTGACCCGGGGCAGGCCGATCAAGATCGGGATCGCCGAGCCCTATCTTCCGCGGCCGCGCGAGGCGAAGAAGGCGGAAGACGCGAAGCCGTAGCCCGCGCCGGATCCGGGCGGGCAGGCCGCGCGGCCCGGCGCGCGAGGCGCTCGAGCACGCGGACCAGGCGCGGGTTCGTCTCGACGATGCGGCGGAAGCGGCGCTCCCCGAGGACGATGAGCCAGGTGCGTCCGCGCGCGACCACGTCCCAGGGCGACGACTGGCCCGCCAGCAGCCAATCGCCGCCGAAGACGTCGCCGAGCTCGATGCGTCCGAGCTCCTTGCCGCGCACGGGATCGACGCGCGCGAGCGAGCCGGCGAGCACGACGAAGAGGCCTTCCGGCGGTGCCCCCCGCGCGACGATGCGGGTCCCCGCCTTGACCTCGAGCAGCCGGAACTGGCGCGCCACGGCCTCGCGCTCGGCATGGGCGAAGGCCGCGAAGAAGAGATTCGAGCGGATCTGCCGATCGAGCATGCGCGCGCGCAGGAATCGCAGCAGCGCCTGCGCGACGCTCGGTGCGCGCCGCATGAGCGGGACGAGCACGCTGCGATCGATGGCGACGAGGCGGGATTCGACGAGGGCCGCGACGGTGGCGTTGCGCGGCTGCTTCGTGATGAGTCCGATCTCGCCGACGAAATCGCCCCGCTCGATCACCGCGAGCTTGCGGCGCCCCTCCCCCTCCGCGCCCTCTGCGATCGGGACGACCGCGCCCTCGACGACGACATAGAGCGCATCGGCCGGGTCGCCCTGCCGGAAGAGGATCTGCCCCTGTTCGAGGGCGACGATGCGCAGACGACCGATCAGCGCGTGCAGGCTCTCCGGATCGAGCTCGGAGAAGAGCGGCAGATTGGCGATTTCGCTCCGAAGCGAGGGCGCCAGCTCGCTCGGGCGCTTGAGGGACGGTGCGGGCCCGCTGGCGACCGGCTTTCGGGGGGCGGGCACCGGTCGGGGGAGCGAAACGGCTCGGGCGGCCGCCAGATCGGCCCGGGCTTCGGCCGATCGGGCTTCGGCGACGGGCCGATGCGCCCGCAACCGCAGATCCAGCTCCGCCTCCGCGCCGGCGTCGTCGAGGGGAATCTCGTTGATCTGGCCCGGACCCACGCCCGCCCAGGCGAGGGCACGGGCTTCGGGAACGATCTCGGCCAGGGAGACGGCCTCGGGATCGGGGGCCGGGTTCCGCTTCCCTTTTCGCTTCGTCGCGCGCATGGATCGGGCCCGCCCGTCGGGTCTCGTTCGAGTGCCGAACGAGCCACGCCGGGCTATCGGATGCCTTCCCCTCCCCCGCGCGTGACTCGAGTCACGGCGCCTCGGCGTCGGCCCCGCGAGCCCGCGGAAGGGCGATCCGCTCGTTGCGCTTGCGTGCGCCGTCGAGCACCAGATCCAGCCGGGCCTGCAGCTCGCGCAGAAGGTCGTCCGGCGCAGAACCCGCCCGGAGCCCCGCGATCAGCCCTGCCTCGAGGGCATCGAGGATCTGCTCGGCGAGGAGGCGAGCCGGAAGATCCTGGCGAATCCGTTCGCGAATCTGCTCCTGCAGGGCGGCGGCGACGAGGGGATGGTCCGGGGCGAGATCGCTCGCACGGCCGCGGCCCACCGATCGCCAGGCCTCGAATCGCAAGGCCGGCATGTCGTTCGCCTGGGCGGCAAGGGCTCGACAGGCCCCGCGAAGCGCCGGCCGGAGGCCCCGCTCATCGCTGCCCGCAGCCGCGGAAGCCACAAGCTCGTCGAGCTCGCCCCGGACCCAGGCCTCGGCCAGGGCCCCCTTGTTGGGGAAGTAGTTGAAGAGCGTCGCGGGCGAGACCTCCGCCGCTCGGGCGATCTGCTCGGTCCGCGTCCGCCGGACCCCCTGCTCGCGAAAAAGAGCGATCCCGTTCGCCAGGATTTCATCGAAGGTCCGTTGGCGCTTGGTCGCGCGCAGCCCGCTGCCTGCATCAAGCATCAGTTGTCTCATGGAAAGTTTCTATGACTTTTTATTAACACAAAAAAATGAGAAGCGACGAGCCTGCCGCGCTGTTTTTAGAGAAAGTATCTTTTTACAGGGACTCGTAGGATGAATCGGGCTTGCGGAGCTGCGATTCTCGGAATCCGACCGATCCCGCACCGGGACGGGAAGCCCTCAGGCGCCGTCGGCCGGTCGCTCCGCGAACTCGATGGACCGGACGGAGATCGCCCCCGGATCGACGCCCGGCTCGACTTCGACCTCGCAATGCGAGACGCGCGCCGCGGCAAGCACATCGGATCGAACGCCCGCGAAGACCTCGGCGGTCGGCCCGGCCGCCTGCACGACGAGCCGCGAGACCTCGCGGGCCATCGAAACGGCCCCGTCGGCCTTCGCCTTGTTGATGGCCGCCAGGGCGGCAATCGCGACCTCGAAGCTCTCGGAATGGGTGGGCGGCTCGATGCCCTCGAAATCGCCCGCGCTCGGCCAGGCCGCGCGATGCACACTGCGCAGCGCCGGGGCCGCCGCGGGGTCGACCTCCGCCGCGAAAGCCCAGCTCCAGATCTCCTCGGTGACGAAGGGGAGGACGGGAGCGAAGAGCCGGATCAGCACGGAGAGGCCGAGGCGAAGCGACGCGACGGCGGACCCGGCCGCGAGATCGACCTCCGCGGGATTGCGGCCGGCGGGGGTGCCGGCGCCTTCGCCCCTCGCGCGGGCCTTCGTCAGCTCGAGATAGGTGTCGGTGAAGCGGGTCCAGAAGAAGGTCTCGGTCTCCTGGAGCGCGTGCGCGTATTGATAGGCCTCGAAGTTCTTCGTCGCCGAGAGCGCGAGCTCCTTCAGCCGGGCCACGAACGCGCGGTCGAGCTCGTGGCTGATCGGCGCGACCTCGGCTTCCTGGGCGAGCACGAACTTCGCCGCATTGAAGAGCTTGGTGACGAGACGCTTGCCGATCTTCCAGACGTTCTCGTCGAAGGCTGTATCGGCGCCGAGGCGGGCGGAGGCGGCCCAATAGCGCGCCGCGTCCGCGGTGTAGGTCTCGATGAGCGGAAGCGGCGTCAAGACGTTGCCCTTGCTCTTCGACATCTTCTTGCGATCGGGATCGAGGATCCAGCCGGAGATGAGCGCGTGATGCCAGGGCACGCTGTCTTCGTGGAGCAGCGCCTTCGCGATCGTGTAGAACGCCCAGGTCCGGATGATGTCGTGGCCCTGCGGACGGACGTCGGCGGGAAAGAGGCGGGCGTGGCGCTCCGCGTCGGTGCCCCAATGGGAGCTGATCTGCGGGGTCAGCGAGCTCGTGAACCAGGTATCGAAGATGTCGGGATCGCCGACGAAGCCGCCGGGCTTGCCGCGCTGCGCTTCGGTGTAGCCGGGGGGCAGATCGGTCGTCGGATCGACGGGCATCGCGGCGGCCTCGGCGACGATCGGACGGTCGTAGTCGGGCTGGCCGTCCGCGTCCAACGGATACCAGACGGGGATCGGCACCCCGAAATAACGCTGACGCGAGAGGCACCAATCGATCGAGAGGTTCTCCGTCCAGTCGCGGAAGCGGCTCCGCATGTGGGCCGGATGCCATTCGACCGCTTCGCCCTTGGCGATCAGCTCGGCCTTGCGATCGAGCAGGCGGCAGAACCACTGGCGCGTCGGCAGCAGCTCGAGCGGCCGATCGCCCTTCTCGTAGAACTTCACCGAATGCTGGATCGGCTCGGGCTCGCGCACGAGCGGCGCGCCGCTGCCCGTCGCCGAAGCTCCGGGATCGCGCAGCAGCTCGACGATCCGCGCCTGCGCCTGCTTCACGCTCTTGCCCGCGAGCTCCGCGTAGGCCGCATTCGCGCGCGGAACGTCGAGGCTCGCGAAGGGCGCCTGCCCGAAGTCGACCGGCCGCAGCCGCCCGTCGATCCCGATCACCTGCCGCAGCGCCAGCCCCTGCGTCCGCCACCACTGCACGTCGGTCTGGTCACCGAACGTGCAGACCATGAGGATGCCGGTCCCCTTCTCGGGATCCGCGAGCTCGGAGGGGAAGATCGGCACCGGCGCGCCGAATAGCGGCGTCACCGCGCGCTTTCCGAAGAAGGGCTTGTAGCGCTCGTCGTCCGGATGCGCCGTCACGCCGACGCAGGCCGGCAGGAGCTCCGGACGCGTCGTCGCGATCACGATCCGGGACGCGGGCTCGCCTTCGATCGCGAATTCGATCTGATGGAATGCGCCGGGGACTTGTTTGTCCTCGACCTCTGCTTGCGCGATGGCCGATTGAAAGTCGACGTCCCACATCATCGGCGCTTCCGAAGTGTAGACGTGCTGTTTGTCGTAGAGATCGCGGAAGGAGAGCTGGGCGACGCGGCGGCAATGGGCGTCGATCGTCTGGTATTCCTGACGCCAGTCGACCGAGAGCCCCAGCCGATGCCAGAGCACGCTGAACGCCTTCTCGTCCTCGCGGATCAGATCGAAGCAGGCCTCGATGAAGTTGGGGCGCGAGACGAGGCGCGCGGGCTTCTTTCGATCCGCCGCGCTCGCCTGCTCGAAGCGGAGCCCCGCTTCGTAGGGCGTATTCGGGTCACAGCGGATGTGATAGTAGTTCTGGACGCGGCGCTCGGTCGGCAGGCCGTTGTCGTCCCAGCCCATCGGATAGAAGACGTTCATCCCGGTCATGCGCTTGTAGCGCACGACGACGTCGGCTTGCGTGTACGAGAAGACGTGGCCGATGTGGAGCGAGCCGCTCGCGGTCGGCGGCGGCGTATCGACGACGAAGGTCTCGCTGCGGCCGCGCGAGGGGTCGTAGTGGTAGACGCCCTCGTCCTGCCAGAAGCGGTCCCAGCGCGCCGAGATCTCGTCTGCGTCCAGATGCTTCGGGAGCGTCGTCGGATCGATCGCACGCACCTGCGCGCGCGGGGACGGACGGTCTGCGCCGCCGGTCTTCTCGGACTGGGTCATCTCGGTCTCTCGTCTCGATCTCCCGGCCATCGCGCGGCCGGTCTGCTGGGCCGGTCTGCTCGGGCCGGCCCCTCTCGCCGGAGGCACGCCCCGATCCTGCGCGCGTCGGCCGGCTCGGGCGCGGGGGCATTGCGGGATTCGCAATCGGGCTGCGCAGCATAGTGCAGCTCATCCCCGGAGTCGCCGTGCGGCGAAGACCGCAGAAGCGCTCGGGCAACCACCGGAGGGCCCGATCACGCCCGCGCGAGTCCCGCATCCGGGGCTCGGGTCTCGCGCCGATTCGGCCGACAGGGCGAGCATGATATTCGGAAGGCGAAAGTCCGCAGACAAGACGGGCCCGACCTCGGACGACGCCGCAGAGGCGAGCGACGACGCGGCGCACGCACGCAGGGCGACGGGCGACGAGGCCGAAGACGACACGGCCGCCGCGCCCCCGATCCCGGCCGATCGGGCGGTCGACTTCATCGCCGAGATGCTGCGCACGCTCGGCGAGAACGCCTTCGACGTCGGCGCGATGCGCGCGGCCGAAGTCGGCGAGCTGTTCGAAGGCTGGGCGCGCCATCTCCTGGTCGGCACCCCCGCCCCCGGCCACGCGCGCGCGCAGGGCGAGCCCGCCCGAAGGAGCGAGTCGGCCGGCGCGCGCCGCGATCTCCCGGGCCTCCGGCGCACCTTCCGCGATCATCGCATCGCCGAATCCCATTACGTCACGACCGCGCTCGGCGAGTTTCGCGAGGCGACCTGGGCCTTCATCAGCGGCCTGCGACGCTCGCTCTCGGTCGAGCAGACGGCCGACCGGCGCATCAACCATCGCATGCGCCGTCTCGAAGGCGCGGTGCGCAGCGGCGATCCCGTCAAGATCAAGTCCGAGGCGCAGGATATGGTGACCCTGCTGACCGAGTTCCTTGCCGAGCGCGGGGCGCGCCATCAAGAGCAGATCGCGGCGATGGCCGTCCGACTCGAGAGCCTGCGCGGCGAGCTCGACGACGTCCGCGCCCAGGCCTCGATCGACGCGCTGACGAAGCTCTACAACCGCGCCTCCTTCGACGAGCAGATCGAGCGGGAGGTCGATCTCGCGACGCTCTTCGGCAAGCGCGCCTGCCTGGTCATGCTCGACATCGACGATTTCAAATGGGTCAACGACACCCACGGCCATCCCTGCGGCGATCAGGTCCTGCGCGAGACCGCCGAGACCCTGACCCGCTGCTTCAAGCGCAAGGACGATTTCATCGCGCGCTACGGCGGCGAAGAGTTCGCGATCGTGCTCCGGGACCTCGACATCCCGACCGCTCGGACGGTCGCCGAGCGGGGCATGGGCGCGATCCGGATCCTCGAGATCCATCGCGAGGGCCTGCCCGAACCGCTCCGGATCACCGTCTCGATGGGCATCGCCCGCCTGCGCCCCGGCGAGACGGCCGCCTCCTGGATCGAGCGGGCCGACCGCGCCCTCTACCAGGCCAAGAACGGGGGCCGGGACCGGATCGAGATCGACCCGATCGACCTCGAGGAGCGCTGAGCGCTCGAGAGGCGCGGAACGGATCGCATCCCGGAACGCATCTTTTCCCCGAGGGCGCCTTGCCACACGCGGGCCCGCCCCGTACGCTTCCGCGCCTCGATCCGACCTCCAGGAACGACCGGGCATTTCCGGGCTCCGTCTTGCGGACCCGGTTTCACGCATTCCTTCATCCGCATCGGGATCCGCGACCGGATCCTCGATGCCACGCACGACGATGCGATACGGGGAGCAGCAGGTTCCGATGGCAAAGACATCCCAGGTCAACCGAGACAACCTTCGCCGCGAGCTGATCGCGAAGCATTCGAAGCGCCGCGCCGAGCTGCGCGCCAAGCTGCGCGATCAGAATGCGTCGATCGACGTGAACCTCGAGGCGCAGAAGGCGTTCGCGAAGCTTCCGCGCAATTCGTGCCCGACCCGCAAGAACAACCGCTGCGCGCTGACCGGCCGCTCGAAGGCCTACTACAACAAATTCGGCATCTCCCGCATCGCGCTGCGCGAGCTCGCGCTCCGCGGTCAGCTGCCGGGCGTGCGCAAGTCGAGCTGGTAAGCCGGACAGGAGAGAGAACGTGAAGCCCGAAATCCATCCCGACTATCACAAGGTCATCTTCGTCGACTCGGCGACCGGCAACGAATGGGTCAGCCGCTCGACCGCGACGTCGAAGGAAACCCGCGCCCTCGACGGTGAGGAAGTCCCCGTCATCCGGCTCGAAATCTCGTCGATCAGCCATCCGTTCTGGACCGGCAAGATGCGAGAGCTCGACGCCGACGGAAAGATCGACCGCTTCCGCAAGCGCTACGGCACCAAGAAGAAATAACGCCGAGCGCTCGCCGCAGAGCCAGAAAACCAACGAGGGGCCCCACGGCCCCTCGTTTCGCTTCGAGCCACGCACTTCACGGGCAACCGATCTCGTCCACACCCCCACCCGAAACAGCGCAGGGTGCGCGACCGCTCTGCCTGGGCGCAACGAGTGTCCCGGACGGGCTGTGTGGGGTGAGATGTAATGGACGCGCGCGCAGCACGTCGATGGACGCGCCGGCGAGCCTGAACGCGCGCGTCCGAGCCACGAACCCCGCGCAGCTCGTCCGGGACACCTGGCACCCCGTTCGAAAGGCGCGCGCCCTAGCGCCCCGAAAGCTTCTTGCGGATCTGGTTCTTGAGTCGGATCGCGCCGGGCTGCAGCTTCGCATCGGCGGTGCCGAGCAGGAAGCCGTCGAGGCCGCCCTTCTTCTGCACGCTGCGCAGCGCCCGGGTCGAGACGTTCATCGGGATGCGCTGGCCGAGGGCCTCGGACTGGAGCCGGACCTTCTGCAGGTTGGGCTCGAATCGGCGATTGGTCACGCGATGGGAGTGGGAAACATTATGGCCGTACTGGACCTTCGTGCCGATCAGTGCACAGACGCGCGCCATCACCTTGCTCCTCGTTCGCGGGAGCGCAGTAGGTAGCGAGACGTCGTCTCCCGGTCAACCGGGAAACGCGCCGAGGGCGCGATGTCCCTCTGGGGTAGAGGGGAGCGGAGGGCCTTCTGTCGATCCGTCCACCGTTCCCCCGGCCGCCCTGCCGCTATTGTCCTCGGCCCAGCAGCAAGGAGATCCCGTGGTCACGATCGGCATGAACTATTTCGTCATTCCCGGCAAGGAGCAGGTCTTCGAGGACGCGGTCGCGAACGTGATCGAGACGATGAAGGGCATCGAGGGCCACGACGCCTCGTCCCTCTACCGCGAGGTCTCGAAGGGCGACCCGACCTACCTGATCGTCTCCCGCTGGCAGAACGAGAAGGCCTTCGACGATTTCGTCGCCTCCGACGCCTTCAAGAAGGTCACGAACTGGGGCTCGGCCCACATCCTGCGCGGTCGTCCCCAGCATACGACCTATCAACACAGCTGATCCCTTGGCCGAGTTCCTGACGGGCACCCGAGCGAGTGGCCTCCCGCTCCATACGCGCTCGCTCAGCGTCTTCGTCGAGCGCACGGCGGACGATCGCTGGCGCGCGCGCGGCGACGTGATCGACCTGCGCAAGAACGGCTGTGTCCCCTCCGTCGACGACGTCCAGCCCGCCGGCATCATCCACATGATGTCGATCGGGCTCGAGCTCGAGCCCGAGACGCTGCGCATGCATCGGGTCGACGTCGATCAGCCCTTCGTCGCCGTCGAGGCGTCGAAGGCGACCGGAGGCGAGTGCTGCCGGGATCCCGCGCCGCGGCTCGTGGCGCTCGCGGGTGAGACGCTCGACGCGGGCTTCACGCGAAGGCTCTCGGGCGCATTCGGCGGGCCGCTCGGCTGCTCGCATCTGCTGACGCTCTTCCAGCTGATGGCTTCGACCGTCCCCCGCGCGATGTCCCTCGAGCGGGCGCGCACCCAACTCGAAGGCACGCCCACTGCGCCCGGCACGCGCTTCTTCCGCCGCAGCATCCATGTCGATGGCGCCGTCCTCGAGAGCCGCGAGCTCGACGTCGCGATCCAGCTCGCCGACACGCATACGCGTCCGCCGGCGCCGGGCGTCCGCGGCTTCGAGCGCCTGGTCGCCCTGCACGAAGTCAAATGCTTCGCCGGCGTCGAACGCAAGCGCTTCCAGCTGGAGCGGCTCGAGGTCCGCGAACGCACGCGCGCTCCGAACGCCGAAGCCGACGCGGTCTGGATCGACCACGACGCGCTCGTCGCGCCCCTCGTCGGGCATCCGATGATCCCCGGCATGGCGCGGCGGATCTTCGATCGGATCGGCGACGACGCATCGCTGCAATCGATCCGGGATTCGCTGCTGCAGCTCGCCCCCGGCTTCATCCAGATCACGGCTGCGCTGATGGATCCCGAATTGCGCCGCCGCTCCGCCGAGGCCATCGCGGCCGAGCCCGCGACGCCGAGCGTCTCCGGGATCGGCGGCATGCCCGACAGCTGTCATATGTGGCGGAAGGACAGCCCCTACGCGATTTCGCGCCGATCGTAGGGCGCGGGGGGCGGAGTTCGAACGTCGTGCCGGGCGCCCGGGCCCGGCTGTGCGGGGTTCGTGGCTCGGACGCACGCGTTGAGACTCGCCGGCGCGTCCATCGCTGTGCTGCGCGTGTGTCCATTACATCTCACCCCGCGCAGCCGGGCCCGGGCGCTCGGTACACTTTTTCGGATCGGAGACCGCGCGCTACGTCTTATTTTTGGAAGACGAGCAGCTGGTTGTTGGCGGGCATTTCGTTGATCTCGATCAGGCGGAGCGCGTGGGACGCGGCCAGGGCGACGACGCGTTCGCGGTCGCGGAGGCCCCATTCGGGGTTTCGGCGTTGCAGGTCGGCGTCGAAGGCGGCGTTGCTCTCGGCGGTCGGGCGACCGCCGACATGGAACGGGCCGTAGAGAAAGAGCAGACCGCCGCCGGCGAGGACACGGCCCGCGCCGGCGAAGAGGCCTTCGGCCGCCGACCAGGGCGCAATGTGGATCATGTTCGCATTGAAGACCGCGTCGACGCGGTCGATCGGCCAGGCGACATCGCGGACGTCGAGACGGATCGGCGCTGCGACGTTCGCGGCGGGCGCCGCCGAACGCCAGGCCTCGATCGACGCGAGATGGCTCGGATCGGGATCGCTCGGCTGCCAGCGGAGGCCGGGGAGCGCCTGCGCGAAGTGGACGGCGTGCTGGCCGGTGCCGCTCGCGATCTCGAGGACCGAGATCGGCGGCGTCAGGGCGGAGTCGGCGGCGGCGGAGAACCAGCGCCGGAGGATGGCGAGGATGGGCTCGCGATTGCGCTGCGTGGCCGGTGCATCGAGTCGGGTCATGTTCCTCTTTCGAGTGTTCGGCCCGATTCCCGATGCGCCGGCCCCGATACGCCGCTGGCCGCGCGGCCGGCCAACACTGCGGTCTTTCAGTCCTGGTTGAGGTCCGGGCCCCAGGTGCCGTTGCCCTCGGTCCAGTCGCTCATGCGCGGAATCTGGCGCGTGCTCTCCCAGGACGGATTCGGATTCAGTGGCCGAACCTGCACGAGGGCATGTGCGCCCCTCGCGGCGTCGTCTCCGGCGCCTCCTCCGGAGCAGAGAAACGGATATCGGATCTTCGTGAGCTGCGGGCAGTCGCCCGGCGCAGCTTCTTCGGCACCCGGGTCGCCTGCCGGCTTCGACAGGTCGATGCCATCGAGCGCGAAGACGGGAGCGGAGAACAGGAGGGTCAGCAGGGCAGCAGCAAGAACGGCAGTTCGCAACATCATCAGGGGGTCCCTCGGTTGGGTGTCCTCCCTCTCTCCCCGCAGCGATGGTCGCACGCTCGGGAGCCGATGTCAGCGCGGCCGCAAGCCTTCCTCAGCCCGGCTCGGGGCTGCCGCCCTCGGCCTTCAGCAGCGGCGCGAAGCGGGCCTTGTCGGTCGCCTTCAGATAGCCGTCGTGGGCCGAGACCTTCTTGTCCTTCACGTATTGGAAGAGCACGTCGTCCATCGCCTGCATGCCCTGCGCCTTCCCCGACTGGATGATCGAGGCGAGCATCGGCGTATTGCCGTCGCGGATGATGTTCGGGAGTCCCGCCGTCTTCAGCAGGATCTCGTTCGCCGCGATGCGCCCGGGCTTGTCGGCGCGCGGCAGCAGCAGCTGGGAGACGATGCCCGCCAGCGACTCGGAGAGCGAGAGGCGGACCATGTTCTGCTCTTCCGCGGGAAAGGCGTCGATGATGCGGTCGATCGTCTTGGCGGCGTTGTTGGTATGCAGCGTGCCGAAGACGAGCATGCCCATCTCGGCGGCGGTGATCGCGAGGCTGATCGTCTCCATCTCGCGCATTTCGCCGACGAGGATGACGTCGGCGTCCTGGCGGATCGCGGAGCGCAGCGCCGGGGTGAAGCCCTGGGTATGCAGCCCGACTTCGCGGTGGGAGAAGAGCGAGTTGCGATTCTGGTGCACGAACTCGACCGGGTCCTCGATCGTCACGATGTGGCGCGAGTAGGTCTTGTTGATCTTGTCGATGATCGCGGCGAGGGTCGTCGACTTGCCCGAGCCGGTCGGGCCCGTGACGAGGACGAGGCCTTCCTTGAGATCGGCGAGGTCGCGCACGGCCTGCGGCAGGTTCAGGTCCTCGAGCGAGATGATCGTCTCGGGGATCATGCGGAAGACGCAGGCGGCGCCGGAGAGCTGGACGAAGTAGTTCGCGCGGAAGCGGGCGACGCCCTCGAGGCTGAAGGCGAAGTCGAGATCGCCCGTCGTCTCGTACTCCTCCCAGCCGCGATGGGACGCGACCTCCTGCATCATCGCGCGCAGCGTTTCCTGGGAGAGGATGCCCTGGCCTTCGATCGTGCGGACGGAGCCCTTCGAGCGGAAGCGCGGCGGCTGGCCCGCGACGAGATGCAGGTCCGAGCCGTCGTGTTCCTTCAGATGTCGCAGCAGCGGATCGATCAGGGCCACTCGCTCTCCACTTCCCGATTTCCCCGCCGCGTCGCGCGCACGACGGCGAACGCGACGGGCGCCCGCGCGCTCATGCGCCGGCGGTGATCAGCTTCTCTTCTTCGGCCAGCGAGAGCGCGACCTCGCGCGTGACGCGGCCCGAGGCGACGAGCTCGTTCAGCGACTGTTCGAGCAGGTACATGCCGTGGGCCTTGCCGGTCTGCATGGACGAACGGATCTGGATCGTCTTCTGGTCGCGGATGAGATTGCCGATCGCGCGATTGATGACGAGCATCTCGAGCGCCGGGACCCGGCCCTCGCCGTCCGCCGTCGGCACGAGCCGCTGCGAGATGACGGCGCGCAGCGACTCCGAGAGCATCGCGCGGACCTGATCCTGCTCGTTCGAAGGAAACGCCCCGATCATGCGGTTCACCGTCCGCACGGCGTTCGCCGTATGCAGCGTCGCCAGCACGAAATGCCCCGTCTCCGCCGCCGTCATCGCGAGGCTGATCGTCTCGAGATCGCGCAGCTCGCCGATCACGATGATGTCCGGGTCTTCGCGCAGCGCGGCACGCAGGGCGCGGGAGAAGGTCCTGGTATGGGCACCGGCGTGGCGCTGGTTGACGAGGCAGCGCTTCGAGGGATGCACGATCTCGATCGGATCCTCGACGGTCAGGATGTGGTCGTCGCGGCTCTCGTTGATGTGGTTCACGAGGGCGGCGAGGGTCGAGGACTTGCCGCAGCCGGCAGGGCCGGTGATGAGCACCATGCCCTGGTGATAGTCGGTGTATTTCTTCAGCTCTTCGGGGAGGCCGAGCTCCGCGAGGGTCGGCGGCCGATCCGGGATCGAGCGGAAGACGGCGTCGAGCCCGCGCTGCTGGCGATAGGCGTTCGCCCGGAAGCGCCCGACACCGGGCAGGTCGAAGCAGAAATCGAGCTCCCCGGCATGCGCGAGTCGCGCGCGCTGCTCGGGCGTCAGGGCCGCGGCCACCATGCGCTCGACGGCAGCGGGATCGACCGATTCGTCGACGACGACGAGCTCGCCGATGCGGCGCTGCTTGATCGGGCCTCCGGCATGGAGATGGATGTCCGAAGCCTGCGCTGCGACGCCGGCGGCGAGGAGGGCCTCGAGACGACCCCGATCCGCCGCGCCGGGATCGGGCACGACGAGCTCGAGGGAGGGGCGGCCGTCCGTGACGACGGGTGCCAGCGAGGGCTGGGGCGGCGCGGGCGCCGTCGGCGGCGGCGAAGCGCCCGGGACCGCAGGCTGCGCGGGTGATGCGGGCTTCGCAGCGGACCCGGGCTGCGGGGGAGCGGACGCTCGGGCCGAGGACGTCGGCACGGCGGGCGATGCGGCGGCGGGGCGAGGCGACGGCGGAGTCTTCGGCGCGGCGGACGGGGAATTCGCCGAGGGAAGCGGGCGGGCCTGGTCCGCGGCGGGCGGCGCGCCGTAGAGGTCGTCGATGTCGCGGGCCTGCATCGGCGCGGCGCTCTTCGCAGCCTGCTCGGCGACGCGGTGGATCTCGTTCGCGGGGCGGGCGGCTGCCGGGGGTCGGGCCGCCGCCGGGCTCGCTGAAGCCCGCTCGGGCGTTTCGCCGCTGCCCATGCGGCTGCGCTGCTTCTCGACGAGGTCTTTCTGGACCTGCTGGAGCTTCGCGATCTGATCGCGATCGAGCAGCCCCATCGAGAGCATGACCTGGGCGAGGCGCGGATTGCCGCTCGACTCACTCTCGGCCATCGCCCGCGCCACCTCGGCGGTCGTCAACATCTTGAGCTGGATCGCGAGGCGACCCACGAGCGGTACCGGCTTGTCCTGCGCCATCGGGGTCGCCTATCGGCCGGCCTCGCCGGAGCCCTGAGCGCCGGCCGGCGGACGTCCCCGGAATTTCCCGGACGGCCGATCTCTCGGGGCTGCCCATCGAACGGCCGCGCCCGATCCCGGCGGCTGGGCTACGGTGCGCCGCCGCTTCGCGCCGGGCGGCGACGCGACCGGAACCCGATGGCCCCCGAGCCGAGACGGGCCCGCGCTGCCTGGTGCCGACCCGAGCCCCGGAGACGACCTTGCCCCCCGACGACCCCGAAAAGCGCAGCGCGCTCCCGCCTTCCGGCGCCGCAGATGCGCCGGCCCGCCGACCCCCGCCGACCCTCGATGGCGCCCAGCGCCGTCGGCTGCGGGCCCTCGCCCATCCCTTGAAGCCGATCGTGTTCGTCGGCGAAGGGGGCGTCAGCCCGTCGGTCGAGAAGGCGGTCGATGCCGCCCTCGACGACCATGAGCTGATCAAGGTCCGGCTGCGCCAGCCCGCCGACAAGAAGGCTGCGGCCCAGCAGCTCGCCGACGCGAGCGGCGCCGCGCTGTGCGGGATCGTCGGGCATACCGTCGTGCTCTACCGCCCGAACCCCGAGAAGCCCCGGATCGAGCTGCCCGAGCGGGGCGACTGAGCCGAGCCGATCTCGGCCCCGCGCCGGCGGGCGACTTGCTCGCGTCGAAGGACGCGTGCTATCGACGCGATCCCATGGCGAGAACCCGGCAAAGCCTGAAGTCCGTGAGCGTGCTGTGCCTGGCACTGCTCGTGTACGCAGCGCTCCCGCATTTTCATGCGGGCCATGGCGAGCGCTTCTCCGCCGAGATGGATCGCGCGGCTGCAGCGGAGCGCGCCGGGATCTCGGCACCGCCTGCAGCGGGCGGCCCGTGCGCTGCGACTCCCGCCGACTCGCCCGCCCTGCGTGCCGACGAGGCACACGAGACGCATTCCTCGAGCGCCTCGCTCGAGTCGGAGCCCTGCACGCTCTGCCGCAACGTCGCGGCGCGCGGCCTCGAGCCGATCCCCGCGACCCTCCCTCGTGTCGCGCTCGACGAGCGGTCGCCCTGCCCGCCGGCGCTCGCCGCGAAGCGCCCCGCGCGCCTGCTGGCCGCTCGCCATCCGGCCCGCGCCCCGCCCCAGGCCTGAACCCGAATCGACGCCGACGACCCAAGGGCCGCCGAGCCGCGCATTTGCGATCGGCCGGACGTGCCTTCCCTCCACCCATTTCGCGCGCGCCGCCGAGCGCGCCGCGCGCGGCCGGGGGTTTCGATGTCCGCTTCCATTTCTACGTCCGCTTCCATGCGAGCGGCAGGCACCCGTCTGCGCACGGCCGCCTCGCCCATGCCGTCTCTTTCATCCAATCTTTTCCCGTCCCGCCTGCAGCTCGCGCTCTTCGCGCTCCTCGCCCTGCTCGCCCTTCCCCTCCAGCCCGCCCGGGCCGAAACGGATGCGGCCGCGCCGACGCCGACCGCCCCGCCGACCCCCGCGGCCGTCTACGCTGCAGCCGACACTGCCGGCGACGACACATCGCCGTCCGAGCGCGAACACGCCCACGAGCACGAACACGAAGAGCACGACGCGACCGAGACGATCGTCGTGACCGGCTCGCCCCTCGCGCATGCGCGCGACGAGCTCGCGATCCCGGTCGACCGGATCGAGAAGGCCGAGATGCTCGAGAACCTCGGCTCAACCCTCGGTGAGACGCTCTCGCGCATCCCCGGCCTGACGACGACGGGCTTCGCCGGCGGCTCGAGCCGACCGGTCGTTCGCGGCCAGGACGCCTTCCGCACCGAGGTCCTCGAGGACGGCCTGCGGACCCACGACGTCTCCCAGGAGAGTCCGGACCACGGCGTCCCGATCAACCCGCTCGCCGCGCGCCGGACGGAGATCATCCGCGGGCCCGCGACCGTGCGCTACGGAGGCGGCGCCTCGGCGGGCGTCGTCAACGTCATCACCGGCCGCGTGCCGGAGAAGCTGCCGAGGGATGCGATCTCGGGCGACGTCTTCGGCGGCATCGGTCTGCTCGCCGACGAGCGCGACATGGCCGCGAACCTCGACGGCCGCTTCGGCGACTTCGCCTGGCATGCGGACGGCGCCCTGCGCCGAGCCAACAACTACTCGATCCCGAACGACGGCAACCCGCATACGCAAGCGGGCTCCCAATACGAATCGTATTCGGGCTCGCTCGGCGGCGCGTACGTCGGCGATGCCGGGCGACTCGGCTTCGCCTACATCCGTGCCGAAGATCGCTACGGCATTCCGGAGGAAGACGAGCCCGTCGAGATCGACATGCACATCGATCGCTATCGCTTCGAAGGCGACTACGCGCCGGAGATCGCGGGCATCCGCGAGCTGCGCGTGCGCGGCGTCTACTCCGACTACGAACACGACGAAATCGCGGACGGCGACGTCGGCCAGACCTATCGCAACGAAGAGTTCGACGGCCGCTTCGAGCTCGTCCACGAGACCTTCGCGGGCTTCTCAGGCGCCTTCGGCCTCCACGGCCGAAGACGTGACTTCCGTGCCGAGGGCGAGGCCGCCGAGTTCCTGGCCCCGACCGACACCGCGATGGTCGCCGGCTACCTCTTCGAGGAGCGCGAGCTGGCCTCGAACCTCGTCGGCGAGGTCGGATTCCGCGCGGAGTACACGAAGGTCGATGGCCGCGACGTGAACGACGTCTCCCGCGATCTCGATTTCGTGCCGCTCTCGGGCTCCGTCGCGCTGCTCTACGACCCGCTCGACTGGCTCGGCATCGGCCTGAACGGCTCGATCAGCCAGCGTGCTCCGACGCAGGTCGAGCTCTTCGCCCGCGGCCCCCACGAAGCGACCTCGACCTTCGAAATCGGCGACTCCGATCTCGACGAGGAAACCTCGTACACGGGCGAGCTGCGCGCGACCGCGAAGAACACGCGCGGCCGCCTCGAGGGCGCCTTCTTCGTCACGCAATACGAGGGCTTCATCTACGGCACCCTGACCGGCGATACCGTCGACGAGGCCGGCGACCCGATCGATCCCACCGATCCCGATGCACTGCTGGAGCTCCTCTACACCGATCGCGATGCCCTCTTTTTCGGCGGTGAGCTCTCGGGCAACTACGACGTCTTCTACCTGCCCTTCGGCGCGATCGGAATCGATGGCCGCTTCGACGCGGTCCGCGCCCGTTTCACGGACGGCAACGAAGGCAACCTTCCGCGCATCGTTCCGATCCGCTGGGGCGGCGGCCTCTACTTCGCCAGCGAGTCCTTCGATGCCCGCGTCGGCTTCCTGCGCAACGAGGCGCAGAACCGCACGAGCCCGTTCGACTCGTCGACGGCGAGCTTCACCCATGTCGACGCCTCGCTCGCCTATCGCTTCGAGCCGATCGACGGGCTCTCGCTCGAGGCGAACGTCGTCGGCCGCAACCTGAACGACGTCCGCGGACGCAACCACGTCGCCTTCAACAAGGAGGACATCCTCCTGCCGGGGCGCAGCATCCGATTCGGCTTGCGCGCGCGCTTCTGAGCGGCGCCGATCGCGGGGGGCGCCGGGCGGGGATCCCGTCCGGCGCCCGTCCTCGCGCCTGTCCTCACGCCTGTCCTCACGCCTGGTCGCGAGGCCACGAGAGCGTGAAGCCGCGAGCCGAAGAACGCTCGCGCGTGGCCGGGCGAGGTGTCGCGCGCGTGATAACGTGTTTCGCATGGAACCGACCTCGCATCGCATCGAAGGCGCCGACGGATTGACGCTCCACGTCCTCGAATGGAGCCGCGAAGGCGTCCCGCTCGTGCTGCTCCATGGCGGCGGCAACGAAGCCCATCTCTGGGACGACTTCGCGCCCTGCGTCGCGCCGCATTACCGGGTGCTCGCCGTCGATCAGCGGGGCCACGGCGATTCCGACTGGGATCCGCAGGGCCGCTATGACGCCGACAGCATGGCCG
This sequence comes from Myxococcota bacterium, assembly GCA_963169575.1. GTDB lineage: Bacteria > Myxococcota_A > UBA9160 > UBA9160 > UBA4427 > UBA4427. The sequence goes on from CAUJGH010000389.1 coordinate 22,958, forward strand.
ACGATCTCGAGAAGGTGCTGCTCGCCTTCGCCATCGAGCGCTTCGTGCTCGTCGGCTTCTCGATGGGCGGGCGCGCGGGGATGATCTTCGCGGGCCGCCATCCCGAGCGGCTCGCGGGTCTCGTGCTCGTCGACATCGGGCCGGAGCTCGACGGGCGCGGCCGGATGCGGATCGGGAAGGAGATGATGGAGCAGCAGTCGCCCCTCTTCGGTTCGATCGAGGAATACGCCCGCCTGCTCTCGCGCAACTATCCCGCCGGCAGCCCGGAGGCGCTTCGGCGCATGGCGAAGTACGGGCTGCGCCAGCGCGCCGATGGCCTCTACGAGCTGAAGTCCGATCCGAAGCTGCGCTCGGATCGCGGCGATCCCGAAGCCGCGCGCCTGCAGGAAGAGGCGCTCACGCAGCGCATGTGGGACGCGCTCGCGAAGCTGCCCTGCCCGACGCTCGTCGTCCGCGGCGCGGCCTCCGACATCCTCTCGCCCGAGATCGCCGATCGGATGGTCGACGAGGTGCTGCAGAACGGCCGGCTCGCCGTCGTCCCCCAGGCCGCCCATTCCGTCGCGACCGACAACCCGAAGGGCTTCGAGGAGGCGGTCGGCGCGTTCGTGCTCGGCTGAGAGGCTGTGAAAATATCGTCTCGGTCGCGGCGCTTGCGGCGGCGGGCCATCTGCGGCGTTGCTCCTCCTCGCCGTAGCTCGCTACGGCTCGTCGTCGCGCCTTGCATCTGGCCCACCGGCGCTGCGCGTCGCTCGGTCGACGATATCTTCACAGCCTCTGAGCGCGCGCTCAGGATGCGGCGGCGAGCGGCCGCTCGCCGAGCACGGTGCAGCGCCGGACGCGGCGGCGGCGCGGAAAATGATCGCCGAGGGCGCGGTGCATCGTACGCCGCTCGTCCCAGATCGCGAGATCGTTCGCTCTCCAGCGCCAGCGCACCGCGCGCTCCGGGGCCGTCGCGTGCGCCATCAGGAAGCCGAGGATCGCCTCGCTCTCGGCGGGGGCGAGACCCTCGATGTGGCGCATGAAATAGCCCGCGAGATAGAGGCTGCGGCGGGCGGTGACGGGATGCAGACGAACGAGCGGATGGCTCGCGCCCATGCCGTAGCGCGCCTTCGTGCGATCGATGATCTCCTGGCCCCATTTGCGCAGGAAGATCTGGCGATTCGCCTCGCTGATGTCGTGATGGACGGAGAGCCCGGAGGCGATCGCCTGCATCCGGGGCGACAGGGTCTCGAACGCCTTCGCGGTATCGACCCAGAGCGTGTCGCCGCCGCGCTCGGGTACCTCGAGCATCGAGAGGAAGGCCATGACCGGCGGCCGCTCGATCCAGCTGACGTCGCTATGCCAGCCGTCGGCCTTGGGCGGATCCTCCGGACCATCCTCGATGAACTCGAGCGGCTCGAACGCGCCGGCCGCGGCCTGCAGCGGATAGACGCCGAGCTCGCCGAATCGGCGCGCGGAGTCGACGTGCTCGGCGTCGCTCATCGGCTGATCGCGCAGGAAGATCAGGCCGTGGAGATGAACGAGATCCTGCAGGAGCTTCGTCGCCCCCGGATCTCGGAATGAAACGCCGCGCACGACCGCGCCGAAATCCTCGAGCAGCGGCTCGACCTCGACGCCCGCATCCGTCCTCACCGAATCCCGATCCTCCGGCATCTCACCTCCTCGCTCGCCCCGCGCCGCGAGCATAGCCACGCCATCGCCGATGCAAGCGCCCCGTCCGGGGAAGCGGAATCCCGGGCCGCGGAGACGTGCGAGCGTCGGGGAAGGCGATCGACGCGCCCGGCTCGGCCGGCCGCAGCGATGTCCCTCCTCGGGTGTTATGCCGAGCAGCTTCGTCGTGGCTTTCTGCCGCGCGCCGATCGCTGTCCGGCGGCGGACGTCAAGCCAGGGTCGTTCCCCTCCGATGTTTCGTTCGTCGTGCCCGCGACCCACTCGCGCGTGCCATCGGGAGAAGTGGATGCGATTCGACCTCGTGGTGATCGGCGCCGGCCCGGCCGGCTGGTCGGCCGCGCTCCAGGGCGCGAAGCTCGGGCTCGAAGTCGCGGTCGTCGAGCGCGGCCTGATGCTCGGCGGCGCCTGCGTCCAGACGGGAACGCTCCCCTCGAAGGCCCTCCGGCATACCGTCCTCGAGCTCGTCAACAGCCGGCGCGCGAGCCAGCTCGGCGTGACCTCGCCCCAGCTCCGCCCGCTCTCGATCAACGACCTGCGCGGCCCGCGCGACATGCTGATCGCGAACCATCAGCAGACGATCCGCTCCTTCTTCGATCGCAATCGCGTCCAGGTCCTCGCCGGCTCGGCTTCCTTCGTCTCCCCGAACCAGATCCGCATCGCGAACCGCGACGGCGAGGAGATCGTCGAGGCGGATCACGTCGTGATCGCGACGGGCAGCCGCCCCCGGCGCCCGCCGGAGATCCCGATCGACGACCGCGTGATCGTCGATAGCGACACGCTCCTCGATCTCGACGCGATCCCGAAGAGCCTCGCCGTGATCGGCAGCGGCGTCATCGGCTGCGAGTACGCCACCGTCTTCGCGATGCTCGGGACCCGCGTCACGATCGTCGACCGGCGCGATCGGCTGCTGCGCGACCTCGACGCCGACATCCTCGATCATCTGCGGCATTCGATGTTCTCGATGGGCATCCGCGTCCTGATGCCCGAGCGCATCAGCGGCATCCGCATCGAGACCCAGAAGCGACACCAGGAGGGCGTCGTCTATCTCGAGAGCGGCCGGACGGTTCGGGCCGAGCGCGTCCTGATCGCCGCGGGCCGCGTCTCGAACGTCGAGGCCCTCGACCTCGGCCGCGTCGGAATCCAGACCGACGAGTCGGGCCTCGTGAAGGTCGACGCCTGCTTCCGGACCGAGGCGCCGAACGTCTATGCCGTCGGCGACGTGATCGGCTTCCCGGCGCTCGCCTCGACGAGCATGCATCAAGGCCGCCTCGCCGTGCTCCACGCGACCGGCCGCCCCTGCCCCGCGACGTCGACCCTCCCGACTGCGATCTACACGATCCCCGAGATCTCGTCCGTCGGCCGGACGGAGGATGCCTGTCGCCAGGAGGGCATCCCTTACGAGGTCGGCGTCGCGCGCACCGCGGAGACGCCGCGCGGCCAGATCGCGCGCGACGATGGCCTGCTCAAGCTCATCTTCCGCCGCGACACGCGCGCGATCCTCGGCGTCCACATGATCGGGGTCGCCGCCAGCGAGCTGATCCACATCGGCCTCATGCTCGTCCAGACGGGCGGCACCCTCGACGATCTGCTCGGCGCGGTCTTCAACTATCCGACGATGTCGGAGACCTATCGGATCGCGGCCCTCGACGGCCTCAATCGGCTCTAGCAGGGCGCGCAGCTTTGTAATCGAACGTTGTGCCAGGCGCCCCGGCGGGGGGGGGGGGGGGGGGGGGGGGGGGGGGGGGGGGGGTGGGGGGGGGCGCGGCGCCCCCCCCGC
>CAUJGH010000390.1 GCA_963169575.1 Myxococcota bacterium
CTGCTCAAGAACGAGCAGGATACGCGCGCGATCGAGAGCTATGTCGCCCGCGGCGGCAAGACGCCGAAGAGCTGGAACGAGGCCGGCGGCGCGCGCCGTTAGGCGGGCGGGCGGCCGGCTCGTCGGCATCGGGAGTCGGAAATGGTCTTCCTCGACTTCTTCTACGCGCTCCGGGAAGCCGGCCTCAAGGTCACGCTGCAGGAATGGCGCATGCTGCTGACCTGCCTCGAGAAGGGTCTCCACGACTCGAAGCTCGCCGGCTTCTACCGCGTGGCACGCGCCTGTCTCGTCAAGAGCGAAGCCGACTTCGATGCGTTCGACATCGTCTTCGCCCGTTATTTCGAGGGCATCGAGGGCGCGATCGAATTGTCGCCCGAGCTGCTCGAATGGCTCGCGGATCCCCGGCCGATGGAGGAGCTCTCCGAGGAGCTTCGCCTCGCGCTCGAACATCTCGACCTCGACGAGCTGATGCGCCGATTCCGCGAGACGATGGCCGAGCAGACCGAGCGCCACGACGGCGGCTCGCGCTGGATCGGAACCGGCGGCCGCTCGCCCTTCGGCCACGGCGGCCACCATCCGACCGGCCTGCGCGTCGGCGGCCCGGGCGGCGGCGGCATGGCGATGAAGGTCATGGAGGAGCGCGAGTTCGCGGACTACCGGACCGACGTCGTCCTCGACGTCCGCAACGTGAAGCTCGCGCTCCGCCGCCTGCGCCAGCTGACCCGCAGCGACGGCCCCGCCGAGCTCGACATCGACGAGACGATCGACAAGACCTGCCGCGAGGCGGGCGAGATCGAGCTGGTCTTCCGTCCGAAGCGCAAGAACGACGTCCGCCTGCTGATCCTGATGGACGTCGGCGGAACGATGGACCCGTATTTCGAGCCGGTCTCGCGGCTGCTCTCCGCGCTCCACGAAGAGCGCGGCCTGCGCGATTTCAAGGCCTACTACTTCCACAACTGCGTCTACGAGCGCGTCTTCGAGACCGCCCAGCTGATGCGCAAGCAGTCGATCTCGACGACGGATCTGCTGCGGACCTACGGCGAGCGCTGGAAGCTCGTGATCGTCGGCGACGCCGCGATGCATCCTTCGGAGCTGACCTCGGCCCGGGGCAACATCGATCCCCGGCGCGAGACCGAGACGAGCGGGCTCGTCTGGCTCGACCGGCTCGAGCGCCATTTCGAGCGGAGCGTCTGGCTCAATCCCGACGACGAGCCGCAATGGGCGATGTCGGGGACCTGCCGCACGATCTCGTCGCTGTTCCCGATGTATCCGCTGACCGTCGACGGGATCGAGCAGGCGGTGAAGGGGCTGGTCGGTGCGCGGCCCGAGTCGGCGCGGCCGCTGCTGGCGCCCGGGAGTGCCGGGCTTTGAGCGCGCGTCCGGTCGGCGTCCTCTGTCCCGCCGGTCCGGACGACGTCCTCCCCGGCGACTTCGCGCGCCGGGCCGAATCGCTCGGGTTCGAATCGATCTGGGTCGGCGAGCATCCGGCGATCCCGGTCCGCATCGAGCGGGACTACGTCCAGCTCGTCGATGGCCAGTTGCCGCATTTCTACACGAACCTCGCCGATCCCTGGACGACGCTGGCGCATGCCGCGGGCGCGACCTCGAGCATCCGCCTCGGAACCTGCGTCGGTCTTCTGCCGCTGCGCCATCCTCTCCATCTGGCGAAGATCCTCGCGACCCTCGATCGCCAGTCGCGCGGGCGCCTCGTCGTCGGCGCCGGCGCGGGCTGGCTCGTCGAGGAGATGACGCTGTTCGGCGTCGATTTCGCGACGCGCTTCGAGCGGCTGGAGGAGACGGTCGAAGTCCTGCGCCGTCTCTGGAGCGAAGAGATCGTCGAGTTCCACGGTCGCTTCGTCGATTTTCCGCCGCTCCATTGCCGCTACCCCGCGCTCCAGCAGCCGATCCCCGTGCTCTGCGGCGTGCACGGCCTGCGCGGGATGAAGCTCGCCGCGCGCTGGGCGGACGGCTGGCTCCCGATCGCGACGGATGCCGAGTCGCTCGCGCGAGACGTCGCGCGGCTGCACGCGCTCTGCGAGGCGGAGGGGCGCGATCCCGCGCGGATGGACGTGACGGTGATGGCGGCGGTCGACGAAGCGACGTCGCCGACCTTCGTCGCCGGTCTGTTCGAGGCCGGGGCATCGCGCGTGATCCTGGCGATCGGGACGGTGACGACCGCGCGGACGGTCCGCGAGGGGCCGGGGGACGCGCATCCGCTCTCGCCCGAGCGCCATGCCGCGACGCTGGCCGACGTCGCTTCGCGCTTCGTGACGTGAAGCGGCGCCGCGCTGCACGGTCCGGCACCGCGCGCGGGCCGGCCGCCGAATCGCGAGCGATCGCTCGGGAGGAAGATCCGTGAAATCCGCCATCAGCCCCGTCGATTCGAACAAGGCCTTTCCCCGCCAGGAGATCGAGGAGGCCTTCCAGCACTACTGGCGTCTCGGCGGTGCCGGCGAGCGCTGGGCCGAGTTCGCGCAGCTCTATACCCCGGATGCGATCCTGATCGATCGCGTGATCGAAGGCGTCAAGCGCGGGCGCGACGAGATCCGCGCCTATCTCGAGCGCGTGATGCTCGAGGAGATGCCCGCCCTCTACACCGTCTACGACTGGCATACGATCGAGGGCAATACCGTCACGAACGGCATGATCAATCGCTTCGACAACCCCGAGCCGGGCGGCGCGCCGCTCGATTTCTCGGGCGTCACCGTCCAGGTCTACGCCGGCGACGGCCTCTGGTCCTGGCAGGAGGACTACTACTCCTGGAACGGGATGCTGCGGGTCCGGGGCGAATACGAGCGGCTCTGCGCGCTCCACGATCCGGAGCATCCGAAGCGGCGGACGCGCAATGCCTGGCCGGCGGGACCGGAGTGGGCGATCGGTCGGAAGAAGCATCCGCTCGGGATTTGAGAGGGCGTTCACGCGCCGACACCGACCGGAATGCCGGGCTCTCTCCGCCGCTCAGCCTCGCAGGCCGCGGTATTCCGTCTCGTCGAAATCGTCGACGCGGATGACCTCGTCGCGCGCAGCGTCCGCCGCCTCGAGCGCCTTCAGGTCGGCGTCGGAGATCACGCCCGCCGCGAGACCCGCTCGCGCGAGATCGTCGCCCGGCGCATGCTCGAGCCGCCCTTCGCGGACGGCCGCGCGCAGCCGCGCCTCGACCGCCAGCGCTTCGACGGCCTTCGCGAGCGCCGCCTCCAGCCGGCCGAGCCCGACCTCGTCTACCGGCGGGCGGAAGATGCCGGCCGTGAGGCGGTCGCGGGCGGCCGGGTCGTCGAGCAATGCCCGGGCGACGTCGCTCCCGCGCGCGTCGTCCGGTCCGGGCTCGCTGCGGCCGATGGGAAATGCGAGCACGCGCAGCAGGCCGGCGACGGGACGCGCGGGAAGGTTGCGCAGCACGCCGTCGAGGGCGGCCTCGGCCTGGGCGAGCGCGTGCTCGATGCCCCAGCGAACGAAGGGCTCGTCGCCTTCGGGCTGGCCGTCGTACTCGAAGCGGTGGGCCGCCGCCGAGGCCAGGTACAGCCAGGCGAGCGCGTCGGCGAGGCGGCCGGTGATCGATTCCCGCCGCTTGAGCGCACCGCCGAGGGTCACCATCGCGCCCTCGGACACCAGGGCGAAGGCCGCTGATAGGCGAGACAGCCGCTGCAGCTCGCGTCGCAGCGGTCCCTCCGGCACGCCGGTCTCGAGGCGTCCGCGGGTCAGCGCGAGCAGCGGTGCACGGATCGCGGTCCGAACGACGTGACCGACATGGCCGAAGAACGCGCGATCGAGTCGCCGGAGGTCGCCGCTCTCGACGGCGAGGATCTCTTCGAGGGCGAAGGGATGGCAGCGGATGGCGCCCTGGCCGTAGATGATCATCGAGCGCGTGAGGATGTTGGCGCCTTCGACGGTGATGCCGATCGGCGCCGAGGCCCAGGCCCGCGCGAGGACGTTGCGCGGGCCGCGCTGGATCGCCGCGCCGGCCCGGATGTCCATCGCGTCCGCGACGACGTCGCGCATCGCCTCCGTCAGCCAGGCCTTCGCGATCGCGGAGAGGACGGCGGGCTTCTCGCCCGCATCGACGGCGGCGGAGGTCAGCGCGCGGGTCGCGTCCATCAGGTACGTGAGTCCGGCGATGCG
>CAUJGH010000391.1 GCA_963169575.1 Myxococcota bacterium
GACTCGACGATCAGCTCGAGCAGGACCGGGAGAAGACGGGATGACGGCGAGCCTCGTTCGAAACTGTCCGGCTTGTGGTCGGAGCAATCGCATTCCCGCCGAACGATTGATGCAGTCGGCCCGCTGCGGCGCGTGCAAGACGGCCTTGCCGCCGATCGCCGAGCCGATCGCCGTCGATCAGGCGCTTTTCGATGGGATCGTGGGCGGCGTCGACGTCCCGGTCCTCGTCGATTTCTGGGCGACCTGGTGCGGGCCGTGTCAGCGCGCCGCGCCGGAGGTGGCAAAGACGGCGGCGGCGATGGCCGGGCGGGCGCTCGTCCTGAAGGTCGATACGGACGCGGAGACCGCGCTCGCGCAGGCTCATCAGATCCGCAGCATCCCGCATTTCATCGTGTTCCGGGGCGGCGCGCCCCGACTTCAGCAGTCGGGGCTCGTCGATCAGAGGACGATGATCGGCTGGCTCGATCAGGCGGGGGCCTGAGGGGCGCCGTCGGCTCGCCGATGATTCAGGTGGTGCCCCGGTGCTCGAGCGGCGCTCTGTTTCAGGGGGTGCCCCGCTGCTCGAGCAGCGCCTTCATCTCGAAGAGCGTGACGCGATGCGAGGCGCTCGCCTGCCCGACGACGAAGCGCAGCAGCAGCCAGGGGGCCTCGACCCGGACGTGCTCGCGCAGGAGCGTGCCGCCGGGCTCGGGCTCGAGTTGATAGGTCGTGTGGAGGTGGATGCCGGGGGATTGCCAGGCGAGCCCGTGGACCTCGCTCGGCGAGACCGGATCGAGCGCGGCGGTGTAGACGGCCTTCAGCCGGAAGGGGCCGAGCGGGATGCGGTCGACCACGCGGTAGTGCTTCGCTTGCGGCCGGTCCGGGCGGGGCGGGAGCGGGCGGATCGATTCGATCAGCGGGTGCAGCGGGACGTAGTTCTCGAGGTCGCACAGGAAGCGGTGCAGGGTCGCCGGGGCGACGGTCATCTCGATGGCGTGCTCGAACTCGGCGTGGGCCATCGGATCAGCTCGGGCCCGCAGCGGGGCGGGACGGCTGCGGACGATTCGGCGCCGGGACGAGCCGGAGCGGGAAGTCTTCGAGGGTCCGCAGCGCCGTTGCCGGCGCCCAGGCGGGGCGCTCGCCCGCATGCTCGATCGACGCGAAGCGCTCGAGCAGCGTCGCGAAGGCGACCCGGGCCTCCATGCGTGCGACGCTCGCGCCCATGCAGAAATGCATGCCCCAGCCGAAGCTCAGATGATGGGGATCCGCGCGAGCGACGTCGAAGCGAAGGGGATCGGGGCGCGCGGCGGGATCGCGATTGGCGGCCGCGAGATCGACGTGGACGAGCTCGCCCGCGGCGATCGGGACGCCCGCCCATTCGAGATCCTCGCGCGCGACGCGCGTGAGGAACAGGATCGGCGGCTCGTAGCGGAGCATCTCCTCGACGGCATTCGGGATCTGGTCGGGGGTCTGGCGCAGATGCGCGAGCTGCTCCGGATGGTCGAGGAGCGTGAAGAGACCGTTGCCGATCAGATTGCGGGTCGTCTCGTGTCCCGCGTAGAGCAGCTGCACCACCATGGCCACGAGCTCGTCGGGCGAGAGCCGATCCCCGCTCGCCTCGACGGCGATCAGCGCCGAGAGCAGGTCGTCGCCCGGCCGAAGGCGGCGCTCGGCGATCAGCCGGCGCGCGTAGTCGTCGAAGTTCTTCATGGCCTGATCGACCTGCAGGCGCACCGCGGGCGTCGGCGTCGCCGTCGCGAGAGAGAGGTCCGCGGTCCATTCGCCGACCGCGTCGAAGTCGATCGAGGGGATCGCGAGCAGGCTGCAGATCACCTGGAGCGGGAGCTTCTGGGCGAAGGATTCATAGAGGTCGATCTCGCCGCGCTGCGCGGCCGCTTCCGCGAGCGTCTCGGCGATCTCCCGTGTCACGGGCGTGATGCGCGAGACCTGGCGCGGCGTGAAGGCGCGGGCGAGCAGTGCGCGGAGACGGTCGTGATCCGGCGGGTCGAGGAAGACGAGCGTGCGGCGGACCCAGTCGACGTAGAGGCCCTCGCTCCAGCCCTGCTGTTCGTAGTAGTGGGCGTTCATCGCGCCGAAGCGGCCGTCCTGGAGCAGGGCGGCGACGTCGGCATGGCGAAAGAAGATCGTGGTCCCGAGTTCGGGGACGCGCGCGGCGCGGGCGCCGGCGGCGAGCAGCGGGGCGACCGCGGCGTGGGGCGACCGGAAATAACGATCGTCGAAAGGGAGCTCGGGGAGATTTTTCTGCGCGGACGATTCGCTGGACATGGAACCTCGACGTTCTGCTCGCCCTGGCTCGGGGGGCCGATCGCGACCGCTCCGGGAATCATGACGCGGTCCGCTCCATCCGTCGAAGGGCTCCGCGCACACTCGACGCTCAGGCGGCGGAGAGCGTCGGCGCCCGGTCCGGCGCCGGGATCCGATAGAGCCGCGCCGCGTTGTCGAAGAGCAGCTTTCGACGATTCTCCGGCTTCGCGCCGACGAGCCCCGCGTCGATCTTCTCGCGCACGTTCCCGTACAAACAGACCGGATGGGGGTAGTCCGTCTCGAAGAGGATGTTGTCGGGCGGGATGCGGTCGAGCAGATGCGCGGGCGCGTACTCCTCGAAGAAATAACAGCCGTAGACCTGGCGCGCGAAATACTCCGAGGGCTTCAGCTCGAACTCCGGCCGCTGCTTGCGGACCTGGCCGTAGTCGAAGGTGTGGTCGCAGGCTTCGAGCAGGAAGGGGATGAAGCCGATGCCGCTCTCGACGGAGATGAACTTCAGGCTCGGGTAGCGGGCGAGCACGCCGGAGAAGAGCAGATCGACGATCTGCTTGGCGTTGTCGAGGAAGAGGCCGGTCGTGAACATCCCGTTGACGCCTCCGGCACCGTAGTGCTCGATCTTCTCGGGGGTCCAGAAGGCCTGGCCCTGGAAGTTTCCGGCGCCGATGTGGAAGCTGATCGTGAGGTCGTGGGCCTGCGCGCATTCCCAGAGCGGATTCCAATGGGGGTTCGCGAGGACGGGCATGCCGTGGGACTGGGGCTCACCGGTGAAGAGGATGCCTTTGTGGCCGAGGCGGGCGCAGCGCTCGATCTCGGCGACGGAGGCCTTCACGTCCCAGAACGGCAGCGCCGTGATCGGGATCAGCCGGCGCGAATCGGCGCTGCACCAATCGGTCAGGAAATCGTTGTAGGCGCGGACGCAGGCGAGCATCAGCTCGGGATCCTCGAGGCCGAGGAAGACCTGGCTGCCGAAGCCGCCGACGTTGGGATAGATCGCCATCGCCCAGATCGCGAGCGAGTCCATGTAGCGCAGGCGCGCATGCGGATCGTGGGCGGCGAGGGGGATCTCGGCGAAGCCGTTCGGCGCCGAGGGGAAGGGCTCGCGCCAGCCGGCGGTCGCGGTGTGGCCGACGGGCGTGATCGGCGAGCGATCGCCGACGACCCAGATCTCGCTCCCGGTCTTCGGGTCGCGGGTGACGTGGGGCGCCCGGGCGGCGAACTTCGCGGGGAGGCGCTTCGAGAAGAGATCCGGCGGCTCGGTGACGTGGCTGTCGGCATCGATGACCCAGTCGACGATCGGGGAGCTCATGCGCGTTTCTCCTGGCACCGCGGTGCGCGGTCTCGGGCGTGGGGCCCCGGAACGGAGCCGGATCGATTCGATCGCGACGATAACGAGTTCGCGCGGTTCGAAAAGCCGCGGCCGACCAGGGGGACGGATTCGGGGCGATCGCGGCCGGATCGCCGGGCGGCGCCGACCGGCTTCGGGGGCGCGGTGTCGCGACCCGGACCCGCTTGCGGCTAGCGTAGGCGGGCCGCGCCGGCTCGCGCGCGGCGCGCATCCGCCCCGAACCGGGCAGTCCGGAGCTCGCGAGCCAGAGGAGATTCCGAT
>CAUJGH010000392.1 GCA_963169575.1 Myxococcota bacterium
ATGCCGAGACGCTGGGCGAGGTCGGGCATCAGCGAGGTCGCGCCCGCCACCACGAAGGATCCGATCACGAATTTGGCCGTCAGGGATACGCGCACGCCCGCATATCGGTCCTGCCGGGGGATGGCTTGACGGTCGCAGGGGCGAAGCCCGGCTAGAAATGATGCCGGGCCGGCTCGACCGGCAGCCCTCGGATCCCGCGGCCGGCCACGATCCGCCCGATCCGGGTCACCGCGACCCCGAGTCGGCGCGACAGCGCGCGCGAATCGGAGGCGAGCCGACCCGGCGCGAGGGCGAAGAGCAGCTCGTAGTCCTCACCGCCCGACGCTTGCAGGGCCAGCGGATCGATTCCCATCGCACGGCAATCTCCGGCGAACCCCCGAGGCCGCGGCAGGGCCGCCGGGTCGATCTCGGCCGCGACGTGCGAGGCCCGGAGCAGCTGCCCGAGATCGCTCGCCAGTCCATCCGAGAGGTCGATGCACGCCTTCGTCGAAGCGATCCGGGCCAGACGTCGCCCCGCCTCGATGCGAGGCTCGGGAACGGCCCGCAGCGGCAGCCCCTCCCGATCGGCGCGCATGCGCAAGAGGGCTGCCCTGCCCAGAACGCCCGTCACGAACACGAGATCCCCCGGCGCGAGGCCCGTCCGGCGAAGGGCGCAGCCCTGCCGGGCCCGCCCGATCACCGTCACGCCGAGACTGCAGACCGAAGCACGCGAGAGATTCCCGCCGACGAGCGGGCAGCCAAAGCGTCCCGCCTCGACGACCACGCCCCCGATCAACCCATCGAAGACATCGACGGGCAGCGAAGGAGGCGCGCAGAGCGCGAGGAGCAGCCCGACCGGCTCGGCCCCCATCGCAGCGAGATCGGAGAGGTTCACTGCGATCGCCCGCCGACCGACGGTCCGCGGCGTCTCGCGCCCGAAGCGGAAGTGGACGTCCTCGACGAGCGTATCGGTCGAGAACACGAGGTCTTCGCCCGCACGCCCCCGCAGCAGTGCGGCGTCGTCGCCGATCCCGAGCGTCCAGCGGCCGCCCGGCGCTCCCCCGGCCCTGCGGACGATGCGCTCGATCAGGGCCTCTTCACCGAGATCGGACAGTCTCTTCACGGCGCGCCGCGGCATCGTCCCAGCGTAGGCCGCACGTCTTCCGGGCGGCAATGGGGAACCGGGCTCAGTCTCTTTCGGGTCGCCCGAACTCGTCCCCACTCGCCGAGAGGGGCGCATTGTTCCCCGTTCGTGCCGTCGTTCGTCCACCCGACTTGCGCCCCGGCTTGCGCCAGGCCGGAGGCTCGACGAGCACGCGATCGAGCACTTCCCGCATGTGGGTCACGGGAACGAACTCGATCCGCTTCTTCAGCTCCTTCGGGATCTCGCGCAGATCCCCGACGTTGCTCGCCGGGATGATGATAGTCGTGATCCCGCTCCGGAGTGCCGCGAGCGCCTTCTCGCGGACACCGCCGACGGGCAGCACGCGGCCGCGCAGCGTGACCTCGCCGGTCATCGCGACGTCCGCCCGAACCGGGATTCCCATCGCCAGAGAGGCGATGGCCGTTGCGATCGCGACGCCGGCCGACGGTCCGTCCTTGGGGGTCGCACCGGCCGGAACGTGGACATGGATCTGCTGGCGCGAGAACTCCCGATCGCTGAGCCCGACCTCGGCGAGGATCGACCGCACGTACGAATGCGCCGCCTGCCCGCTCTCCTTCATGACGTCGCCGAGCTGCCCCGTCAGCATCAGCCCGCGACCATGCGAGAGGTTCGCTTCGAGCGAGAGCACCTCGCCGCCCCCCTCGGTCCAGGCGAGGCCGTTGACGAGGCCGATCTCGGATTGCCTGCTGGCGTTGTCGTTGCGATACGGCGGCGGACCGAGGTATCGGTCGAGCGACTTCGTGTTGATCACGACCTCGGCGAGATCGCCCTCGGCCCGCTTGCGGGCGACCTTGCGGCAGATCGCGGCGACCTGGCGCTCGAGATGGCGCACCCCGGCCTCGTAGGTGTACTCGCTGCAGAGCGACTGGACGGCGCCCTTCGTCCAGTTGATGTGCTCGACCGACATCCCGTGCTCTTCGACCTGGCGGGGGATGAGGAAGTTCGTGGTGATCTCGGCCTTCTCCTCCGGCGTGTAGCCGGAGAGCCGGATCACTTCCATCCGATCGCGCAGGGGTGCCGGGATCGGCTCGAGCATGTTCGCCGTCGCGATGAACAGGACCTTCGAGAGGTCGAAGGGGGTATTCAGGAAGTGGTCGCTGAACTCGCCGTTCTGCTCGGGGTCGAGGACTTCGAGCAGGGCCGCCGAAGGATCACCCCGGAAGTCGGCGCCGAGCTTGTCGATCTCGTCGAGCATCATGACGGGATTGCTGGTGCCGGCCTGCTTGATGCCCTGGATGATGCGGCCGGGGAGCGCGCCGACGTAGGTCCGTCGATGCCCACGGATCTCCGCCTCGTCGCGGACGCCGCCCAGCGACACCCGGACGAACTCGCGCCCCATCGCCCGCGCGATCGAACGGCCGAGCGACGTCTTGCCGACGCCCGGCGGACCCGCGAAGCAGAGGATCGGCCCGCGCGAATCCTGCCGGAGCTTGCGGACGCCGAGGAACTCGAGGATGCGGTCCTTCACGATCGAGAGATGCGCATGGTCCCGGTCGAGGATCGCGCGCGCGTCGTCGAGCCCGAGCCGATCGACCGACTGCCGATCCCAGGGCAGGTCGACGATCCAGTCGAGATAGTTCCGGACGACCTGGGCCTCCGGGCCGTCGGGATGCATCCGCTCGAGGCGGCGCAGCTGGCGCATCGCCTCTTCGCGGCTCGCGTCCGGCAGATTCGCCTCTTCGACCTTGAGCCGATAGTCGTCGAGCTCGTCGGCGCGCGGATCGACTTCGCCGAGCTCGCTCTGGATCGCGCGCAGTTGTTCGCGGAGGAAGGTCTCCCGGTGATCTCGGGACGGCTCCTCCGCGACCGGTCGATGGAAGTCCGCCCGCGTCGACGTCGCCTCGAGATCGCGCTTCAGCAGCGCATCGACGCGTCGCAGCCGGGCCAGGGAGTCCTGGATCTCGAGAACCTCCTGGGCCTCCTCGAGTCGCAGGCGGAGATTCGATGCCACCAGGTCCGCGAGCCGGCCGGGGCTCTGGACGTTGGTCGTGATCGCGAGGACCTCGGGCGGGAGGTTCTTCAGGGGCAGCAGCTCTTCGACCCGCGCTCGAACGGCTCGGGTCAGCGCCTCGCCTTCGACGGTCCATTCGTCGCTGCCGTCTTCTCCCGACGCGAACGGCGAGACTCGCACGCGCGTGCATGCCGCGTGCTCGATCACCGACTCGATGCGCGCCTTTCCGAGCCCCTGGACCAGGACCTTCAGGCGACCGTCGGACATCTTGAGGGTCCGAAGGACCGTGGCGACGGTACCGATGCGATGGAGATCGTCGGGATCCGGATCGACCGTCTCGGGATTGCGCTGCGCGACGAGCAGGATCAGTCGCTCGCCGCGGAGAGCCTCCTCGACGGCTGCGATCGAATGTTCCCGCTCCACGAAGAGCGGCAGCACCATGTACGGAAACACGACGAATTCGCGAAGCGCGAGAACCGGAAGCTCTTCCGGGAGATGGTCGGCCGGGGGCGTGCGTTCCATGGAAGCATTAGCGGCTGCGAGCGGGTCGACTTGAGGCGCGAGATTCGAATCCGCATCGCGAGTTGAAACACGAGAAGCACCGGCAATTCGGCGGCAGGAACGCGGAACGATGCGCAGCGAATCGACTCAATCCAGCGGTACGAAACGCTGTCCCGAGACTTGGAGCAGGAAGGGTCTTCGCCGCGCGTTGCCGTCGGGCCGCATCGAGAGGGAGCCCGAGGCGCCCGGGAACGCGCGCATCGAAAGCAGCCCTTCCAGCATCGACCGCCGATCGCGTCGGCGGTCGGAGAGCTGCTGGACGACGAGACCGGCCGCGTCGTATCCCTGTGCCGCGTAGGCATCGGGCTCGGTGTCGAAGATCCGCCGATACGACTCGACGAAATCGCGAACGACGCCGACGTCGCTCGCGGCGAAGAAGGGCGTGCTCACGATCGCTCCGGAGACGTGGCGATCGGCGCCCCGAAGCAGGTCCGAATCGAGCCAGTCGCTCGAGCCGAGCAGATGCGGACCGCGAATCCCCTGCAGCGCGAGACCCGGCGCGATCATCGCCACCGCCTCCGCGGAGTCCGGAATGAAGAGCACGTCGAAATCGACGATCGGGGGCAGCGACTCGCCCTGGGGCCCCGTCGTCTCGAACGCCGCGCGCCGCGCTGCCGCCGCCTGGGCCGGAGGCAGGGAGCGAGCCGCCTCGACTCCCCGATCGCGCATCGCGATCGCCTGACGCTCTCCAGCGCTCAGGAAGCGGTACCCGACCATCTCCTTGATCACGTTCGAGAAGTCGGTCTCCTCGGGCGCATAGCTCGTCAGCGCGACGAGCTTGCCGCCGCGCGCGACGACGGCGTCCCAATAGAGCTTGCGCATGCCGCGCCCATAGCGCGTTCGCGGATAGAGAACCCCGAAACGCCGTGCCGACAGCCGTTCGAACGCATGGTTCACGAGCACGTCGACCTCGTCCGCGGGCGTCGTACGCGTCCGCAGCACGAACTTCCGCCCCTCCGTGACGTCCTCCCGATTCGAGAGCGTGACGAGCGGGATGCCGAGCTCCTCGGCCACTGCCGCAGAAGCCATCGCCTCGTCGCTGAAGACCGGACCGAGGATCGCCACGACGTCCTCGTCGCTCGCGAGCTCGCGAACCGCTGCCGCGGCCCGTTCCGGATCGCCGCCCGAGTCGCGGACGACGAGCCGGATGTTCGGGCCACGATCCCGACCGGAGCGGCTTTCCAATCGAACCCGCAGGTCCGACGCCACATCCTCGCTCTCCGCATCGAAGACCCCGGCCGCAACCAGGATTCCGCGCAGACTGGCTTCACCGAAGTCGGCGAAATCGCCCGAGAGCGGCAGCACGACCCCGATCGTGCCCTCGGCGCCTCGCGTGTCGCGCCGGGCCGATTCGGAGAGATCCCGGAGCGGCGCGAGCGGGACCATCGCATCGGAGAACGAGCCGGCCGGTCGACTCGCGAGTTCGCTCGCGAGCGCGCGGGCGAGTGCGCGTTCTTCGCCCTCTTCGGCGAGCTTCTCGGCGCGCTCCACGGCCTCCGTCGCGGCGTCCACATCGCGTCCGGCCACCGCGCGCCGCGCGAGCTCGAGCGCGATCGCCCCCGCCGGCGATCGCCGATCGAGCGCGCCGAGCATGGCCTCGAGTTCGGGGCTCGCCGCGCTCGACACGAGCATCCCGATCTCGTGATCCACACGGCGCTGCTCGAGCTCGAGCGCGTCGACGATCCGCGCGTCTCCTCGAGTCGCTCGGATGTCCTCTCGCAGGACGCTGCGAAGCTGGGCGAGATGCTTCATGCGCTCGATCGGGGTCTGCGCGAGCGAGACGCGGAGCGCCAGGGCCGTCCGCGCGTCTTCGCGCGAGAGTCGGCGGAGGTCCACCGGGTCGAGCAGCCCGCGCGCGGCCTCGCGGCGATCACGACCATACTCGAGTTCCGCCAGGCGAAGTCGCGCGGTCGGTTCGCGGTCGGAACCCGGGTACCGTGTCAGTACACGTCCGAGCCAGAGAACGCCGTCTTCCTGGCGGCCGGTCGCGAATGCGAGATCTGCGAGTGCGATCGCCGCGTCGTCCGCCATCGGGCTGGTCGGATAGGCGGCGATGAATGCTTCGAGTCCCTGCCCTCTCGATTGAGCCGGTTCACTCTCGAGCTTCGCGAGAGCGTCTTCGAAGGCAATTCGCTGTTCGTCCGGGACCGCCCGATTCGAGGCCCCCGGTCCCGCACACGCGATGCTCGCGCAGAGGAGGAAGCCCACGAGCACCCGGGCGCGATCCGCTCGCTTCGACATCGGTACGTCCCCCTGCGATGGCATTGCCCGGCCCGAGCTCATCCGAGCTCAATCGAACAGATCACGCAGCTTCTCGACGAACCCCTTCGTCGTCGGCGAGACCTCGTGGCCCGACTGGGCGGCGAACTCCTCGAGCAGCTCGCGCTGACGCGCGTTGAGCTTCGTCGGCACTTCGACGAAGACCTTCACGTACAGATCGCCCCGCATCTTCTTGAGCTGCGCCGGATCGAGCCGCGGCTGGAGCGGAGGCAATCCCTTGCCGCGCAGACGCAGCACCCGGCCGGACTGAGTGCCCTCCGGAATCGAGAGCTTCACGCGACCATCGAGAGTCGGTACGTCGATCTCGCCGCCGAGCGCCGCCTGGACGAAGGGGATCGGGACTTCGATATGGAGATCCGTTCCCTCGCGTCGGAAGAGCGGATGTTCTCGCAGCACCATCACGACGTAGAGGTCGCCGGGCGGACCGCCGGCGATCCCGGCTTCGCCTTCGCCCAAGACCCGCAGCCGAGCCCCGGCCTCGATTCCG
>CAUJGH010000393.1 GCA_963169575.1 Myxococcota bacterium
GAGGGGAAGCGAGGGGAATAGGCGAAGGGCCTAGATGACTTCGAGCTCGCGGCCGATCTTCTCGAGAGCGCTGAGCGCCTGGTCGAGATGGGCGCGCTCGTGGGTCGCCATGTAGGACGTCCGGATCAGCCCCTGGCCGGGCGGCACGGCGGGCGTCATCACGGGATTGACGAATACGCCCTCGTCCTGGAGCCGCTTGGCCATCTGGAAGGTCGCGGCATCCTCGCCGATCAGGAGCGGGATGACGGGCGACTGCGAGCCGCAGGTCTGGAAGCCGAGGCCGTGGAGCTCGCGGCGCATGTACTCGGTGTTCTCCCAGAGGCGTGCACGCCGCTCCGGCTCGGACTCGAGGATGTCGAGCGCGGCATCGACGGCGGCGACGGCGGCGGGCGGAATGGCGGCCGTGAAGATCTGGGCCCGGGCGTTGTGCTGGATGTAGTCGATGACCTCGGCCGAGCCGGCGACGAAGCCGCCGACGGTGGCGAGGGATTTCGAGAAGGTGCCCATCACGAGGTCGACTTCGGATTCGAGGCCGAAATGCTCGCAGATGCCGCGGCCGTTCGCGCCGAAGACGCCGAGGCTGTGGGCCTCGTCGACGAACAGGCGGGCGCCGTAGGTGTTCTTGTGGCGAACGATTTCGGGTAGCGGTGCGATGTCGCCTTCCATCGAGAAGACGCCGTCGATCGCGATCAGCTTGCCCTTGCCCGGATCCGCGAGCCGCAGCTTCTTTTCGAGATCGGCCGGGTCGTTGTGGCGGAATTTGTAGGATTTGCCGAAGGAGAGCTGCACGCCGTCGATGATCGAGGCGTGGTCCATCGCATCGAGGAAGGCGAGATCGTGGCGCGACAGCAGGCAGGAGAGCACGCCGATGTTGACGCCGTAGCCGGTCGAGAAGATGAGCGAGGCCTCGCGCTTCATGAAGGCGGCGAGTCGGCGTTCGAGGGCGACGTGGATGTCGAGGGTGCCGTTGAGAAGTCGCGAGCCCGCGCAGCCCGTGCCGTATTTCTCGGTCGCGCGGATCGCGGCCTGCTTGACTTTGGGATGGCTCGTCAAGCCGAGATAGTTGTTCGAGCCGAGCATGACGACCTTCTGGCCGTTCATGGTGACGACCGGATCCTGGGGCGATCCGATCTCGCGATACATCAGGTAGTGGCCGGCGGCGCGCGCGTCCCGGGCGCGCGTGAAATCCCTGCACTTCTGGAAGACGTCCAAGCTCACTCCTTCGGACCTGCCCGGTTCGACCTCTCGGCGCCGCCTACGATCGGGCTTCGATCCCCGTGCGTAAAGACTTCCCCCGGACTTTCCAACACCTCGACGCGGGGAAGACTCCGCCTCGGGGCGTCGTCGATCGTCTCCGGGTTCGTCGAGGGTGGCGCTCCGTGGCTCTGTCGACGGCGCTTCGTCCCCGGGCGTATCGGCTCCGAAACGAGCCGCGTCATGCCACGGCGATCGGATCGCAGCGAAAAGGTTGGCCGCGAGGGGTGCCGAAACCTACCGCAGACGTCGGATCTTCGCGCGAGTCGGATAGAGTGTGCGCGGAGGGGGGTGTCGCCTGATGAGGCGCAATCGACCGAATCGGCCTGCTGAGCCCGCGGGGCCCGCGGGCTCGGTGCGTTGCGCGCTGGTCGCCATCGCGATGGCGGGGGCGATCTTCGCGGCGCCAGGCGCGATGGGCGCGGAGTCCGGCGACGTCTCCGAGCCCGATCCGCTCTTCGACGAAGCCTTCGACGAGGATCTCGAGGACGCACCGGGGAGCTACCCGGATCCCTTCGAATCGACCAATCGGGGCGTGCTCGCTTTCAATCGCCAGGTCGACAAATGGATCCTCGATCCGGTCACCGAGGCCTATCAGTTCGTCGTGCCGAAACCGGCGCGCAATGCGATCTCGAGGTTCTTCCTCAACCTGGGCTCGACGAAGACGCTCGTGAACGATTGCCTGCAGCTCGAGTGGAAGGACGCCGGGACGACGGCCGCCCGGCTCGTCGTCAACTCGACCGTCGGCGTCGTGGGCCTCTTCGACGTCGCCGAGAAGATCGGGCTCCCGGGTCACGAATCGGATTTCGGTCAGACGCTCGCGCTCGCCGGAACGCCGAGCGGTCCGTATCTGCTGCTCCCGATCCTCGGGCCCTCGAACGTGCGCGACGGCTTCGGCGTCTTCATCGACGGCTTCTTCCAGCCGACCTACTACATCCTCGGGCCGATGAACTTGACGCTCGGCCCGGTCATCATGCAGAGCCCGGGCGCGATCCTCATCTACGGGGGGAGCTCGGGGTTGACGCTCCGGGACCGCAACTTCGCCCGTCTCAAGGATCTCGAGAGCAGCAGCGTCGACTACTATGCCGCGATGCGGAGCGGCTACTACCAGGATCGCGTCGGCAGCATCTGGATGCGCCGCCCGGACCATCGGACGAGCGCCGAGCCCGGCGAGAACGACGCGCCCTGAGCGGACCCGCCGCTCGCATCGCGGCGACGGTTCAGCCGTCCGAGCCGCCCCGGCTCTTCAAGTCGGCGATCTTGGTCTCCACCGAAGCGACGAGCTGTTCGAAGCCGTCGCGCTTCAGCGCCGACGCGTACTCCGAGCGCCGCAGTGCCAGCTCGCTGACCTTCCCGTTCAGGAAGACGTCGATCACCTTCCAGCGGCCGTCGCGCTCCATGACGCGGTAGTCGAGCGCCACGTCTTCCTCGTTCGGCACGACGATCTTCGTGCGCACGAGGCGCGTATCGTGGGCGGCGTCCTCGACGCCGACCGTGACGAATTCTTCGCCCGTGAAGCCCGTGAAGCGGCCGGCGTAGTTCGCGGTCGTGAAGCGCGTGAAGGTCTCGGCCCAGCGCTTCTGATCCGCGGGCGAGAGCTCCGACCAATGCCGGCCGACGGTCTTGCTCGCCATGAAGTCGAGGTCGAAGGTCTTCGCCATCAGGGGCTCGAGCTCGTCGATCCGGCCCTGGAAGCCGAGGGTCTTCGCGTTCTTCATGATCTCGAGCAGCCCGGCATGGAACGCCTCGATCGTCGGCACCGGCGAGCTCGCCGCCGCACCCGGCGTGGCGCCCGCAGCCGGATCGACGGCTGCCGCGGGGCTCGCGCCCTCGGCCCGCGTATCGAGCGCGAGGCTCGCGCTCAGGACGACGCCCAGCGTGACGCCGAGGGCGGTGCCTCGGGCGATGCCTCCGGCGATGCCTCCGGCGATGCGATGGGCGACGCGGGATGTGCTTGCGGGCCGGACGGTGGAGACGGGACGGGCGAGGCGGAACGAGCGGTGAGCGGTCATTGGGATCCTTTGCGGGTCGCTGGATTCGATCGGACCCTTCGGCCGATCATGAGAGCGTTGCGAGCGACAAATCGTTTCACGTGCCGGTTCGCTCGCCGGCGCGAAGTCGCTCGGGACCCCCAGGGCCGGGCCCGCTGGGGCAAGCGTGTCGCAGGCCTCTTCGGGTGTCGACCCGTGCCGCGGATTGCGGCGCCCCATGCTCTGCAGAACGCAAGCCGATCGAAGTGGGTTCCCCTTCGCATCGCAACACCTGCGGGTATGCTCCGATCCCATCGGCCCGAGAGCGATCGATTCCAGCCCGAGCGGAGCGCAGACGCGCGACCCGAGATGAGCAGCACGGAATGAGCAGCACGGAAAAAGTCCGATCGAACGCGAAACACGCGCGATCGCGAGCGACTGCGGCGCTCGCCTGGCTGGACGGGCATCTCGAGGCGCGCATCGAAGACCTGATCGCCCTCGCGCGCATCCCGAGCATCTCCGCCGATGGGTTCCCTGCGGCACAGCTTCAGCGGAGCGCCGAAGCCGTCGCGAGCCTGCTCGAGACTTCCGGATTCGAGCATGTCGAGATCCTGACGCTGGCCGGCGCCCATCCTTATGTCCTCGGCGAATGGCTCGGCGCCGGAGCGGGCGCGCCGACCCTGCTCCTCTACGCCCACCACGACGTCCAGCCGCCCGGCCGCGAGCGGCATTGGCGCAGCCCCGCTTTCGAGCCGACGCGGGTCGCCCAGGAAGGCGAAGCCGGCCGGCTCTACGGGCGCGGTGTCGTCGACGACAAGGCGGGCATCGTCGTCTTCGCAGGCGCCCTGCGCGCCTGGCTCGAGAGCGGCGGACGGCCGCCGGTGAACCTGAAGCTGATCGTCGAGGGCGAAGAGGAGATCGGCTCGGGCCATCTCGAGGCCTTCCTGCGCGCCCATCGCGAGCGGCTCGCCGCCGACGTCATCGTCCTCTCGGATACCGCCAATCTCGCGACCGGCCTGCCGTCGATCACGACGAGCCTGCGCGGAATCCTGAACGTCGACGTTCGCGTGCGCGCCCTCGATCATCCGGTCCACAGCGGGATGTGGGGCGGGCCGGTGCCCGATGCGAACAGCGCCCTCGCGCGCCTGCTCGGGCGTCTCTGGGACAAGGACGGGCGCGTCGCGATCCCCGACTTCGAGGCGGGCTGCGCGCCGCTCTCGCCGGCGCAGCGCGCACGCCTCGAGGCGCTGCCGATCGACGAGGCGGGTTTTCGCTCCGACGTCGGGATCGTCGCTTCCGCGGCGCTCCTCGGACGCGGCGGCTCGGAGATCTACGACCGGCTCTGGAATCGGCCGGCGCTCTGTCTGATCGCGCTCGAGGGCGTTCCGCTCGCGCAGGCCTCGAACCAGCTCGTCGCCGAGGCGGCGGCGCGGGTCAGCGTCCGGATCGCGCCGGGCCAGGATCCCGAAGCGATGCAGGAGCGGGTCGTCGCGTTCCTTGCGGCGGAGCCGCCCTGGGGCGTCGAGGTCCGGGTCGAGGCGCGCGAGGCGGTGGGCGGCTGGCGGGTCGAGCCATCGGGGCCGGCCTTCGATGCGGCGC
>CAUJGH010000394.1 GCA_963169575.1 Myxococcota bacterium
AGCACGAAGCGCGTCTGCGGGCTGAAGAGCAGGACTTCGATCCGGCGGGCGCGGTCGGCGAGCCCGCCGGCGAGGCCGTCGAGAGCCTGGAGCAGCTCGGTCAGGTCTTCGAGGAATCCGAGGCCTGCGACGCGTTCGAGCAGACCGAGGGCGCGGTGCAGCGGACGGGCGAAGAGGCGCAGGGAGAAGCGACTCGCGGACATCGCGGGTCGAACGAGCGCATGGAAGAAACGACTTTCGAGAAAATCCTGGAGCCGGCCGGGGGCGCGCAGGAATTCGAGGGCGTGCTCGGCGGGCGGTGTGTCGACGACGATCAGATCATGGCGGCCGGATTCGACCAGTGCCTGGACTTCGGCCATGGCGGCGTATTCGCTGCTACCCGCGAGCGCCTGCGAGAGATGGCGATAGATGCGGTTGTCGAGGATGCGTTTGCGCGTCGCGTCGTCCGGCGTCAGGCGATGGATCAGCTGATCGAAGGCCTGCTGGGCCTCGAGCATCATGATCTCGAGGAAGGGCTCGCCGGCGGTCGGAGGCTTCGGGTCGCCGGCGGCGGAGGCGAATGCGTCGGGCGGGATCCGGACCGGTGAAGATCCGAGCTGGTCGAGGCCGAAGGCGTTCGCGAGGCGACGCGCCGGATCGATCGTCAGCACCAGGGTCCGGCGGCCGCGCCGCGCGGCCTCGAGGGCGAGGGCTGCGGAAATCGTCGTCTTGCCGACCCCGCCCGTTCCCGTGCAGACGACGACGCGCGCCTCGAGCAGCGTATCCGCGAGGGTCGGGATCGTCATTCGGTTCCCGTCTCGCGCGCTTGCGCTTCGTGTTCGGCCGGCCAGAAGGGAGGTGCCAGGATCGTCTCCGCCTGGGCACGCCAGCCGGCTTCGCCATCGATGCCTTCGCCGAACACGGGCAGCTCGACGACCGGCAGCGCGCAGCCCGCCGAGACGGCGCGTCGGAAATCGCGCGCCTTGACCGCGCGGCGGGATTCGTGCTCGAGGATCGCGCGCATCACCGGAACGGGCGGAAGCGAACCGAAGGCCGGCTCGCCGCGAACGCGGTCGAGTGTCGCGCGAGCACGCGAAGCGCGTTCGCTCGGCATCTGATTCACGACGACGCGATCGACTGCGATCCGGATCTCGCTCCGTGCCCGTTCGACGAGCTCGATCGTCTCCCGGACCGGAAGCTCTTCGGGCAGCGTGACGGGCAGCAGCAGGGTGCGCGCCGGATCGTGGACCAGCGCTTCGACCCAGCCCGCGTGACGCGAGAGCGGGCCGGCGCGCACGGCCTGGGCGACCACACGGGGAACGTCGAGGAAGGTGAGGCCGTGCCCGGTGGCCGGGGCGTCGACGACGAGCAGGTCCCAGAGTGGCCGGTCGGAGGCATCCCGCCGCTGTTCGAGATGCCAGATCTTTCCGAGCACGATCAGCTCGCGCCAGCCGGGCGCGGCCTCGAGGAGCTGGCCGAAGAGGTCCGTGCGCAGGATCCGGTCGGTGATGGCGCCGAGGCCGATCTGGAGGCGGATGTACTCGGCGAGGGCCGCGTGCGGATCGATGCGCAGGGCATGCAGCCCGGGGGCGAGCGTGCGGCCCCCGTGGCCCAGCGGGCGGGGCGACCGCTCGAAGCGCGCCGCGACGGCCTCATGGGCCGCCGTTTCGAGCAGCAGGACCCGCTTGCCCGCCCGTCGGGCGGCCTCGGCGACGGCGCAGGCGACGGCGGTCTTGCCGACCCCGCCCTTGCCGGTGACCACGATCAGCCGGCGCTCGAGCAGATTGCGTGCGGTCGTGCTCAACAGCGGGCTCCCGAAGAGGTCGGGCGGCTCGGGTAGCGAAAACCCTTCGTCCTCTCGGCGCAGTCTAGCGGTCTCGTCCTTGCGATCCGAGGTCGATCTCTTGCCGCAAACCCGGCCTTCGCAGTGAAGTCCTCGAGCCTCAGCTCAAGCCGCCCGTTGCCGGAACCGATCAACCCGATCGGCATTGGTTTGCGCACACGGAATTTCGCCGGAGGGATCGGCCCTCCTCGGACCAACGCGCCTCGAGCGGGGATCGCGACGTGATTGTGACGTGCGAGGAATGTTCGACGAGCTTCCAGCTCGACGACGCGCGGATCCCGGCTTCGGGAGCCCGGGTGCGCTGCTCGCGCTGCAAGCACGCCTTCTTCCTGCCGAACCCGGCGTCGAGTCAGTCCCAGGCCGTCGAATCCGTCGTCGCGGAAGCGATTCAGGGGGGGCCGGGCCGAACGCCGCCGCCGACCCGCGATCTCGGCCGAGCGATCGCGTCCTCGCACGCCGAGCCCGATGAAGAAGATTGGCAGTTCTCCGAGGAGATTCGCGTCGAAGGCGACGACGATCCGAACGATGGGAACCGCGAGCAGGGGAGCTCGCCCGATCCGAGCTCCTTCGATCTGACCGGTGATTTCGGCCGCGGATTCGATCCCGAGGTCCTCGCCTCTCCGGGGCCGGTCGCGTCACCGAGCCCGTCCGCGTCGGGCGGGCCTGCCCGATCGAAGGCGGCACCGAGCGCGGGTCCGAAGGCGGTGCCGAGCGCGAGTGCATCGGGCGCGGCCGTGAAGCTGCCCGAGCCCGAGCGGGACGAATCGAGCTTCGGCACGATCGACGACTTCTCCTCCCTGATCGATGACGACGACAGCGGGCTCGAGCTCGCCTCGGATCCGCCGGCCTCGGCGGCCGCTGCCTCCCTGCGACGTGGATCGGCATCGCCCGACGATCTCGGCGACCCCGAGAGCTGGGATCTGGTCGGGGGCGACGAGCAGCGCCATGCGAGTTCGGCCGTCGCGGCCCTCGTTCGGCCGTCGAAGCCGACGTCGAAGCCCACCGCGAAGCAGGCCAAGCGAAACGACGGCCTCGATCTTTTCGCCGAATCCGAGGCGACGGCGATCCACGACGTTCGAATCGATGCGACGGTCGCGCCGCGAGCCTGGGCGAAGATCGGACGGATCATCGGCTGGTGCGTGACCGTGGCGAGCGTTGCGGGGGTGGGCGGCGTGCTCCTGCGATCGGAGTGGGCGCGCCGGGTCGAGGTGCCTCAGCGCGTGGAGATCGGCTCACTCGTCGCCGAGACGACGCGCTCGGGCTGGCTCGAATCGAGTCGCGCGGGATTCCTGCTCGTCTTCGAAGGCGAGCTGCGAAACTCCGGGGCGAAGCCGCTCGCACCGATCCCGATCCGCCTGGCGCTGCTCGACGGGGCGGGTCAGCGCCTCGCCGGTCCGCCGGTCCTGGCCGGGCGGATGCTCGACGAAAGCGTGCTGCGGGAGGCGCGGCCCGAGGATCTCGACCGGGAGCGGGAGGCGTCGATCACCGGCTGGCTCGGGAGACCGATCGCGCCGGGCGAGGTCCGCCCCTTCATCGCCATCGTTCCGGCCTCCGAGCTGCCGAGCGAGGCACGCCGGATCCTGCTCGAATCCGGGCCCGCTGCACAGCCGTGAAGGTGGGGCGCCGGTCCCAGCGGTGCCTTCGGGCGGCTCGCGTTCCCTGCCGATGAAAGAGTGCCCTCGGCGATGCGAGCGGGCACTCCCTGCTCGGCAGGGCAATGGGCGCTGAGGAATCGGGGCTGAGCGGGCGCTCAGGGGGTCTCAAGGAGTCTCAAGGAGTGTTGGAGGAGCCGGGATTCGAGCCGGAACCCCGGCTGGGATCGACCTTCTTGTTCTCCGGTGTCACGTCGATCTCGTCCGCCCCCGACAGGCCGGACTTGAAGTTCTTGATCGCCTTGCCGAAACCGGATCCGATCTCGGGCAATCGACGCGCGCCGAAGAGCACGATCACGATCACCAGGATCACGACGAGTTCCATCGGGCCCAATCCGAACATCGAGGTCTCCTCGCGCGCCTTGCAGGGGCGATTGCTGCGATGGTGGCGCCCGGGCTTCGTCGGGTCAAGCGATGAACGACTTGAGGGCAGGGCGCCGAGCGAGAAGATGCAAAGCGACAGGAGGCTAGGATCATTCCGATGGCGATTTTCAAGGCATACGACATCCGCGGGGTCGTTCCCGACGAGCTCGACGCGAAGCAGGCCCATCGAATCGGCCGGGCCGTCGCCCATTTCATCGCCGCCGGGCCGATCGCCGTCGGCCGCGATGCGCGCTCGCACTCTCCGGAGCTGACGGCGGCGTTGATCGACGGGATCCGCGACGAGGGTATCGACGTCGTCGACTTCGGTCTCGTCGCGACGCCGATGCTGTATTTCGGCGTGGAGGACGTCGCTGCGGCTGCGGGCGTGATGGTCACCGCGTCGCACAATCCCGGTCGCTACAACGGCTTCAAGATCTGCCGCGAGCATGCGATCCCGGTCGGCGAGGCGAGCGGCCTGAGGGACATCGAGGCGCTCTGTGCGAAACGCGAGGCGGCACCCGCCGTCACGCCGCGGGGCGGGATCCGCAGTCACGACGTGCGCGAGGGGTATGCACGCCACGTGCTCGCCCTCGCCACCCATCGGCCGAAGCTCAAGGTCGCGATCGACTGTGGCAATGGCATGGCCGCCGCGGGTCTCGAGGACGTGCTGAAGGCGCTTCCGATCGAGGTCGTGAAGCTCTACTTCGAGCCCGACGGAACGTTCCCGAATCACGAGGCGGATCCGCTCAAGCTGGAGAACCTCGCCGACGTCGCGGAGGCCGTTCGCAGGAGCGGTGCCGATTTCGGCGTCGCCTTCGATGGAGATGGCGATCGGGCCGTGTTCGTCGACGGCGCCGGTGAGCCGATCTCGGCCGATCTGACGACTGCGCTGGTCGCGCGACATCTGCTCGCGCGCCATCCCGGTGCGCGAGTCCTCTACGACCTGCGCTCGAGCCGCGTCGTCGCCGAGGAGATCGAGAAGAGCGGTGGCGTCGCCGGGATGTGTCGGGTCGGCCACTCCTTCGTCAAGGCGCAGATGCGCGAGGAAGGGGCGATCTTCGCCGGAGAGCTCTCGGGGCATCTCTATTTCCGTTTCAGCGATTCGCTCATCGCCGACGATGGGACTGCGGCCTTCGTCGCCCTGCTCGACGTGCTCGGCGCCGAAGGGCGGCCCCTCGCCGATCTGGTGAAGCCGCTGCGCCGGTATTCGGCGAGCGGCGAGATCAACAATCGCGTCGTCGATGCGCAGGTCGTGCTCCGCGAGATCGAGGCGGAACACGCTGCGGCCCCGGAGATCTCGCGTCTCGACGGATTGCTGGTGCGCTATCCGACCTGGTGGTTCAACCTGCGGGCATCCAATACCGAGCCGGTCCTCCGCTTGAATCTCGAGGCGGATACCGTCGACGAAATGGTGCGTCGCCGCGATGCTCTGCTGGCGCGCATCCGGTCGTACGCGCCGCCTGCAGCGGGAAGCTAGTCGCGGGCGCCGGCCGGGCCGCCAGTCAGCGGGGGCGGGGCGATGCAGGCGGATCTCCGGGGACGAAGTGCCAGCCTGCGTGTCCTGCCCGATGGGATGGCCGGATTCGAGGCAGGCCTGCGGCTGCTCTTCGAGGGAGCGGCCTTTCTGCGCCGCGAACACGGGCTCTGGCCCCTCGCGATCGTGCCCGTATTCCTCTCGCTCGTCTCCGTCGCGATCGCCGGCTCGCTCTTCCTCGCGAATCTCGGCTGGATCGCGGCCTGGTGCAGCTCCTTCCTTCCGGTCCTCGAGGCGGCAGACTGGTGGAGCTGGATCTGGGTCGGTCCGGCGATGTTCCTCCTCTGGATCGCGAGTGGGCTCGCGGTGGTGATCGCGTTCGGGGCGGCGATCGTCGCAGCGCTGCTGGCGGCCAACCTGCTGAGCGCGCCATTTCTCGAGCGGCTCTCCGCCCGCGTCGAGGCGATCGAGCGCGGCGGGTCGGTGCAGGAGGCGGGACTCGGGTTCTTCGCGTCGGGGGTTCGCAGCCTCTGGGCCGAGCTCGCGCGGATCGGGTCGCTCGTTGGCGTGTGGGTCTCGCTGTCCCTGCTCGGTCTGATCGTGCCGGGGGCGCATGTCCTGACGGCG
>CAUJGH010000395.1 GCA_963169575.1 Myxococcota bacterium
GTCGCGAGTGCGCCGCCGCCCGCGGCGTAGACCTTCGTCGGATTCCGGAGCGTCGAAGTCGTTCCGTCCCCGAAGACCCAGAAATAGGAGAGCATCGTCTCCTCGGGATCCGAGCTCAGGTCGGCGTTGAAGCGGACCGTCAGCGGCGTGTTCCCGAAGACCGGCGCCGCCGTCGCGCGGGCGGTCGGCGGGGCGTTGCCGGTTCCGATGTAGCGGACGCGGACGACCTGGGTGGTCCACGAGATGTAGTACAGGTCGCCGTTCGTGGGGTCCATCGTCAGGAAGACGATGCCGCCCCCGTCCGACAGGAAGTCGGAGATCGAGACGGGATCGTGGTTCGCGTCCATCTCGAAGACCTTGATCCAGTGGTCTTCCCAGTCCGCGTGGAAGTATTTGCCGTGATAGGCCGCGGGGAACGAGGTCCCCGTATAGAAGAAGCCGGCCGTCGAGCTGCTGCCGCCGAAGAGCGGGCCCGGGACGCTCTTGCCCTGCGGATCCTGCGCCGTTCCGACCGCGACGACGATCGGGGCGAAGCCGTTGAAGCTCCCCCAGCGCGCGCCGCCCGTCGCCCCGTGGCGATAGTCGAGCTTCGGGCGGGCGTGGAAGAACGTCGGCGTACCGGGCGGGATGTCGACCGCCGGGTTGCAGGGATTGGGATGGCGCGCGGCGGGATCGAGCGTCGCGTTCTTGAAGAGGTCGATGAAGCGGAAGAAGGGGAGATTGCAGGCCGTGCCGTCGTGGAGCGGATTCGGCGCGTCCGGGTTCTGGGTCGTCGCGACGACGTACTCGTCCTGGTCGTCGAGCCCCTCGTACATGGGCCAGCCGAAGTTCAGGCCGGGGCCGTCCGCGACGTGGAGATCTTCGATGCGCGTGTAGCCGACGTCGCCGACGTAGAGGACGCCGGGCTGGCCCGCCGAGGGATCGTGATCGCCGGAATCGGGGACGAGAGCCATGCGATAGGGATTGCGCATCCCGAGCGCCCAGACTTTCGAGCGCGTGCTGTCGAGATCGCCGTCGTAGAACGGGTTGCTGGCGAGCCCCCGTCCCGTCAGTGGATCGAGGCGGAGGACCTTGCCCGAGAGCGACGAGAGCATCTGGGCGCGGAATGCCCCGACGTTTTCTTCGGGCCGGATGATGCCGTCGGTGATCGCCTGCGCGTAGTAGGTGTTCGGGAAGCTGCCGGTATCGGTTCCGCCGAAGCTCGCGCCGTCGCCGCAGGAAGCGAGCAGCGTGTTGTCGTCGCCGAAGACGAGATGGCCGGGGCCGTGGCTCTCGAAGAGCAGCGGGCAGCCCTCGCCGGGATTCGCGCCGTGAAGGACGAGGCGCGAGCCCGGATCGGCGACGATGGCATTGCGGTAGTCCGATTCGCCGGCGGGGAGCACGGCCGTATAGCGCGTGATCCGGCCCTGGGAGGCCGCGAAATACTGGTTCGTCGTCGGACTGTAGGCCGGGGTCCCGAAGTTCAGCAGATGATGGCGATCGACGGCGTAATAGAGATAGACGAAGCCGTTGTTGAGGAAGTTGGGATGCAGCGCGAAGCCGAGCAGGCCGAGATCCCGCCAGGCGCCGACCTCTTCGCTGAGGTCGAGGAAGGGCGCCGCCGACTTCACGCCGTTCGTCACCGTCCACACGCGCCCGCCGCGCTCCCAGACGAAGAGGCGTCCATCGTTCGTGAACTCCATCCCGACGGCCTCGTTCCATGTCCCGCCGATCGGCGTCTCGATGAAGCCGCCCGGGACGGTTCCGGCCGGGGCCGGCGAGGCGTCGAGGCAGACGACGCCCATGAAGAGGCAGACGAGGAAGCCGACGAGGCGGAGCCAGCGCCCGCGCACGGGCGCATCGCCGCCGCTCCCCGAGAACGGGATGCGAGCGGCACCGCGATCGCAGGCGCTGCGCAGGCACGGGGATGCGATGGGGGCCGGGGCAGGGGCGGAAATGACGGTGTCCTCTTCGGGGGCAGGGGCGGCGCGCAGCGCTCCGGTCTGAGAGTGTCCGCCTGGGGCTCGAGAGTAACGTCGGTCGCGTGCAATTCGCGCTCGCCGCCGGCCCGCGGCCCGGACCGGGCGCGCGCAAAAGCGCGCACTCGGACACGCCTCGGGGCGCTCGCACGGGCTCAGGGGCGCAGCGCGAACCCGGCGTAATCCGCCCGGGCGACCGCATCGCAGCGATCGCGATAGGCGGCCTGCCCGCCGACATAAGGCATGAAGACCTCCGGCTTGCCCGGGATGTTGCACCCGAGATACCAGGACTTCGCCTCGTAGAAGAGAGTCTCGCGAGCGGCGGCGTTGACGTGCTCGACCCAGGCGTCCTGGGCGTCCGGGCGCGCCTCGATCCGGGTGAGTCCGCTGCGGCCCATGTGCGCGATGCAGTCGGCGATCCAATCGACGTGCTGCTCGATCGCGACGGGCATGTTGACGAGGACGGAGGGGCTGCCGGGGCCGGTGATCGTGAAGAGATTCGGGAATCCGGCGGTCTGCAGACCGAGGTAGGTCTTCGGCCCGGCTTCCCAGGCGTCCGCGAGCCGGCGACCGTCCGAACCGCGCACGTCCATGCGCAGCAGCGAGCCCGTCATGGCGTCGAAGCCGGTGGCGAAGACGATCAGGTCGACGGGGTGTTCGGCGTCCTGCGTGCGGATGCCCGTCGCCGTGATCTCGACCAGCGGGGACTCGCGCAGATCGACGAGTGTCACGTTCTCGCGGTTGTAGGTCTGGAAATAATCGCTGTCGATCGGCGGGCGCTTCGAACCGTAGGGGTGATCGGTCGGGCAGAGCCGCCGCGCGATCTCGGGATCCTTCACGATCGCGCGGATCTTCTGGCGGACGAATTCGGAGGCCGTCTCGTTCGCCGCCTTGTCGCGCAGGATGTCGCCGAACGACGCGTAGAGGAATTTGAAGCCCCCCTCCTGCCAGAGCGCTTCGTACACCGAGTTGCGTTCCTCTTCCGAGAAGTCGAGCGCCCGCTCGCCGGCGAGCGTGAACGGGAATCCGGCCCGGCCATCGCGGGCGCGCTGGCGGATCTCGGGATAGATCGCCTTGATCTCGTCCCAGTCGGCGGCCGTGAGGGCGCGATTGCGGGCGGGGATCGTGTAGTTCGGTGTGCGCTGGAAGACCGTGAGCTGGCGCGCGACGGCGGCGATGCGCGGCGTCGCCTGGATGCCGGTCGAGCCCGTTCCGATCAGGCCCACGCGCTTCTCGGCGAAGTCGACGCCCTCGGCGGGCCACTGTCCGGTATGGACCCAGCGGCCTTCGAAGCGATCGAGACCGGGAATCTGCGGCACGTTCGCCGCCGAGAGGCAGCCGACCGCGGTCACCAGGAATCGCGCCGAGACGCGTTCGCCGCGCTCGGTCTCGATCCGCCAGCACGGCACCGCATCGTCGTAGTGGGCCGAACGCACGCGGGCGCCCAGCACGATGTCGCGGCGCAGGTCGAAGCGGTCGGCGACGTGGTCCAAATAACGAAGGATCTCGGGCTGCTCGGGATATTTCGAAGACCAGAGCCATTCCTGCTCGAGCTCTCGCGAGAAGGAATAGCTGTAGATGTAGCTCTCGGAGTCGCAGCGGGCGCCGGGATAGCGGTTCCAGTACCAGGTTCCGCCGACGCCGTCGCCGGCTTCGAAGACGCGGGTGCGGAGTCCGAGGCCGTCGCGCAGCTTGTAGAGCGCATAGAGTCCGGCGAAGCCCGCGCCGATGACGACGACGTCGAGTTGCGGATCGCTCGTGCTCGCCTGCGTCATGACGCTCCTCCGATCGCGACGGGCGTCGCGCGTGCTTCCCGGGCGGGTGTCCCGCCGCGGGCGGATGGCTGCCTTCGGCGTCGCCTCGCGCTCCCGAGCAGGCGGATGAACAGGCTTCCGATGACGAGCGTCGCCGCGAGGCGCGGCTCGGGAAGCGCCTCGATGTCGTCGATCAACAGCTGCGCCGCGATCGAATCGCCGACCCAGCCGGCCGCCGATGCATGCAGCAGCCGCAGCACCCCGACGTTCGCGAGCGTCGCCTCGGCGTCCGTCGCCGCGAAATCGCCCGGCAGCAGCTCTTCCGGCGCGAGCGAGAGCGTGACCGTCTGCCAGCCGCTCTGCGCGGGAATGAGCGCGGCGGGGGAGACCCAGCGCCCGCCGGTCGCGCCCACCGCCGGGCCGTCGACCGCTACGCGGAGCAGCAGATCGCTCGCGCCGACGTTGCGCACGTCGAGCATCAGGCCGTCGACACCGGCCGCGAGGTAGTCGCCCTGCCAGCGCGGGTCGACGTTGTTGACGACGAGCTTGCTACCGGCGCCGATGACGGCGCCCGTCGACGTCAGCCGGAGCGCGAAGTCGCCGACGCCCCCCGGCCCCGCATCGGCCAGGACGACCGGCGGCACGGGCGAGATCGCGCCGCCGAGCGCGTCGACCCAGTCCTGCGTGGTCCCGTCCTGGAAATCGTCGAGCTGCCCGGCGGCGATGGCCGACGCCGAGCCCGGGACGCCGAGCAGCGCGATCGCGAGAACGCCGACGGCAGCCCCGCGCGCGACGCGGTGATTGGGCAGGGCGCGGGCGCGGCGAACGTCCATGGCAGTCGACTCCTCGTTCGGCGCAGCGGTGCATCCGGCACGCGTTCGGCCGGCCAGGGCGCTGCGCGCGCGCGGGCCGCCGGGCGGGTGCATTCAGCCCGCCGCGGGTGCTCCGATCCGATCGAAGCAGGCGAGCACCGTCTCGAAGCGCTGCGCGAAAGCCTCGCGCAGATCGTCGTGGGTGAAGATGTAGGGCAGCTCGTTCCGGATGCCGGCCAGCACGATCGGTCCGACCTCGCCCGGCTTCATGCCGCCGCGCGTCAGGGGCGAGAGCGCCTCGGAGAATCCGCCGACCTGTTCGCTCGCGGCGCGGAAGCGATCCGAGGCCGGCAGATTCGTATCGATCGGTCCGGGGCAGAGCGTCGAGACACCGATCCCTTCCGGCGCGAGATCCACGCGCATCGCCTCGCTGTAGGCGACGACACCGTATTTGCTGACGGTGTAGGCGACGCCGGCGCCATAGGAGAGGAATCCGCCGACGGAGGCGGTGTTGACGACGTAGCCGCCGCGGCCCTGCTCGAGCAGCAGCTTCGTGAAGATCTGTCCGACCCGGAAGACCCCGTCGAGATTCACGTCGAGGACGAAGCGCCAATCGTCTTCCGTCGCCCGCCGCATCGGCCCGCCGAGATAGACGCCGGCATTGTTGAAGAGCAGGTCGACGCCGCCCATCTCTTTCTGCACGGCCGCCGCGAGCGCCTCGACCGACTCGGTCCGGCGCACGTCGGTCGCGACGGCGAGGCTGCGGATGCCGAGGGCGCGCAGGGCATCGGCCGCCTGCTTCGCGGCCCCCGCGTCGAGATCGGCGACGACGACGTTCGCGCCTTCGGCGGCGAGCGCGCGCGCGATCCCGAGTCCGATCCCGCTCGCGCCGCCCGTCACGACCGCCGTCTTGCCCCGGAATTCCCGCATCGATCCTCCTCGCTCGCTCGTCTGGTCGTCTGCTCTTCCGCTCGGGTGCCGGGCTGCACGGCCAGCCCGCTAGGCCAGCTCGAAACCCTCGAGCCCGCCGCGCGCGCGCCAGTCGCGGAGCAGCTGGAAGAAGGCCTGTGCTCCGCCCGCGTAGCTGCCCCCGAACCAGCCCGGCCCCTCGTCGGGCCGGCCCTCGTTGTTGTAGTAGCCGGGCGTACAGCTCTTGCCGAAGTCGGGATTGCCGAAATTCGACTCCTGGATGATCCGGACCCAGCTCTCTTCCGCGGCCTCCGAGGTCTCGAAGCGGCGGAGATCGTTCTCGAGCAGATGGCCGATCACGTAGGCCATGTGCTGGCTCTGCTGGTCGTAGAGCTCGGTGAAGTTGGGCGTGACGCCCGATTGCATGCCGCCGAGCAGGAAGAGGTTCGGAAAGCCGCGGGTCGTGAGGCCGTGGAAGGTGCGGATGCCCTTCGACCATTTCTCCGTCAGCGAGAGGCCGCCCCGACCGACGATCTCGCAGTCCGCGCGCCGGGCGTAGTCCGTCCCGACCTCGAAGCCCGTCGCGAGGACGAGGCAGTCGATCTCGTACTCGCGCCCCGCCACGACGACGCCCTTCTTCGTGATCGCTTCGACGCCGCGGCCGTCGGTGTCGACGAGGGTCACGCTCGGGCGGTTGAAGGTCTCGAGATAGTCGTCGTGGAAGCAGGGCCGCTTGCACCATTGCCGGTACCAGGGCTTCAGCGCGTCGGCCGTCCTGCGATCGCGGACCGCCGCGTCGACCCGCCCGCGGATCATCTC
The DNA here is from genome assembly GCA_963169575.1 of Myxococcota bacterium. Classification (GTDB taxonomy): domain Bacteria; phylum Myxococcota_A; class UBA9160; order UBA9160; family UBA4427; genus UBA4427. The sequence goes on from CAUJGH010000395.1 coordinate 6,253, forward strand.
CATCCGCTGGAAGTCCGCGAGCTCGACCTTCGCCGCCAGCTCCTCGGGCGACATCGTCGCCAGCGCGCTCGCCGAAGCGAGACCCGAGAGGTTGCGGATGATGTCGGTCCAGCCATCGGCGACGAGATCTTCTTCGACGAACCCGCCCGAGACGATCGTGCTGAAGTTCGCGACGCGCTCGGCCTGCCAGCCCGGGCGCAGCGAGGCGACCCAGGCGGGATCGGTCGGCGCGTTGCGGCGCGCGTCGACGGAGGAGGGCGTGCGCTGGAAGACGTAGAGCCGCTCGGCCCATTCGCCGAGATGCGGGACGCATTGGATCGCGGTCGCGCCGGTTCCGATCACGCCGACGCGTTTGTCGGCGAGCCGCGTCAGGCCGCCGTTGGTATCGCCGCCGGTGTAGGCGTAGTCCCAGCGGCTCGTATGGAAGAGCTTGCCTTCGAAGGATTCGATGCCGGGGATGCCTGGGAGCTTCGGCCGCGACAGGGGGCCGTTCGCGAGGACGACGAAGCGCGCGCGCAGATCGTCGC
>CAUJGH010000396.1 GCA_963169575.1 Myxococcota bacterium
AGCGACTTGCCCACCGCCGTGGAACCCGTGAACGAGATTTTGTCGACGCCGTCATGCTCGGCGATCGCTGCGCCCGCCTCCGCGCCGCGCCCCGTCACGATGTTCACGACCCCGGCGGGCATGCCCGCCTCGACGATCAGCTCGCCGAGGCGAAGCGCGGTCAGCGACGTCTGCTCCGCCGGTTTCAGCACGACCGTGCAGCCCGCCGCGAGCGCCGGCCCGAGCTTCATCGCCGCGATGAAGAGCGGAACGTTCCAGGGAATGATGCCCGCGCAGACGCCGACCGGCGCGCGCCGCACGCGCACTCGCGCCCCGAACGCGCCCGCGCGCTCGTCGACGAACGCGAACTCGCCCGCGAGCCGCGCATAGAGGTCGAGCACCATCGTCGCCGCGAAGACCTGCACGCCCATCGACTGCTGCGAGGGGCAGCCCGTCTCCTGCGCGATCAGCTCGGCGAGCGGACCGCTGCGCGCCTTCAAGGCATTCGAGAGCTTCGTGATCGCCTCGCCCCGCTCCTTCGGCGACCAGCGGGGGAAGGGTCCGGAATCGAAGGCGGCTCGCGCGGCTGCGACGGCGGCGTCGATGTCCGCGGTCGACGCGTCGGGAACGCGACCGAGGGCCGCTTCCGTCGAAGAGGAGCGCACCTCGATCGTCGCGCTCGAACGCGAAGGCTGAAAGCCCCCGCCGATGAAGAGATCCCGCCGCTCGACGAACCCTGCTGCTGCGCTCAACTCGATGCTCTCCTCTTTTTTTATAGCTTCTGCTTTTTCGCTTCGGGGATCGCGCGCGTCTCGTCCGCTCGCACGAGCCGTCGTTTCGCTATTCCCGGCGCACTATAGCGAGGCTCCCTGGCTCGGGGAGATCGCGGCACGCTCCCCGGCCGCGCGGGTCGGTCGATCAGCGCGAAGCCCGGGCCCGCGGCCGCTTGCTCGCTGCTCGCCTTCGCGGATGCGCGAGATGCGCATCGAGCGCCTGGAGATGACTCTCCACGGACGCCGAGGCGATGCGATCCATCTCCGCGAATCGCTCCACGAGCTCTTCCCCCCAGACCGTGAGCTGGGCGCCCCCACCCCGACGTCCGCCCATCGTCGAGAGGACGACCGGCTCCGCGAAGGTCCGGTTCAACTCGTCGATCAGGACCCAGGCATGGCGATAGGCCATGCCCATCGCACGGGCGCCGGCCGAAATCGAGCCATGCGCCCGCACGGCCTCCAGCAGCCGGATCTTGCCGCGTCCGAGCTTCGGGCCCTGCTCGTCGAGGTAGACGCCCAATCGGATGCGAGACAATGGCTCTTCTCCTGTGGCGCAGTGCGCGGACGCGCCGACTATCGCGGCGCGAGCGCGATCAAGGCGTTGCCCGGCCGCTGCGCCTGTCCATAACCCGAGCTGATGAAGAGCCGTCCGTTCGCCACCATCGGACCCGCCGTCCCCTGGATGCCGCCCCCGCGCGTCTTCGTGCCGAGCAGGGTCTCGAATTCGAGCGCCGAGTCGAATTGCCAGAGCACCGCGCCGCTCGCCCGATCGAGGGCGTAGACGACCCCATCGACCGCGGCCGCGAACAGAACCTCTTCCGTCGCGAGCGGCGGCGCGCCGACGATCCCGACGCAGCGCTCTCGCGCGCCGCAGAGCGCCTCGCCACGCGTCTGCCAGACGAGTTCGCCGGTTTCCGCCAGCATGGCGACGACACCGGGCAGCGACACGCGATCGGTCCCGAACTCGTCGCCCTCCGTCATGCTCGGGACGTAGACGATGCCGTCGCGGCCCGAGAGCCCGTAACGAATCCCGCCCTGCGCCCCGCCGCGCACGATCTGCTTCTTCCAGGCGAGGTGCCCCGTCGCCGGATCGAGCGCGTGCAGCAGGCCCGCCTTCTGGCCCGCGAGGAGGACGTCGCCCCCGGCGACCTCGGCGAGCAGCGTCGTGCCCCCGAAGTCGACGTCGGGTCCCTCCGGATCGGGACAGCTCGTCCGGCTGCCGAACGAGCAGGCCGCGTTCCAGGCGTCTTCCGCCTGCGCCTGGTAGGTCCAGACGACGCGCCCCGTCGCCTGCTCGAGGGCGAGGATCGAGTCGCTCATCGCCGTCGCGGGCCGGCTGTGGTTGTTGCCCGTTCCGACGAAGAGCAGGCCGCGCGCTTCGTCGAGGGTCGGCGTGTTCCAGATGCTTGCGCCTGAAGGCCCGTAGATCGCGGTGCCGATCGACGTCTGTCCGGAGCGCTTCGGCGCCTCGGCGATCGTCGGCGTTCGCCAGAGGACTTCACCCGTCGCCGCATCGAGAGCGACGACCGAGCCTGCGTGGGTGCAGCAGGGATAGGCTGGATCCATCGAGTTGATGTCGTCATTGGAAGAGAGCGGGACGAAGACCCGCCCGCCCGAGACCGAGAGCGAGCCCGTGATCGACCCGTTCGGATGCGGATCGACGATCTGCTGCCAGAGGATCTCCCCGCTCTCCGCATCGAGTGCGTAGACGTTCGCCGCGCGATCGCCGAAATACGCCCGCGCGAGCGGCGCGCCGCCCGCGCTCTTCGCGACGTCGATCGTCACCGCCGAGCGCACCTCCGTCGCCGCCTTGAACTGCCAGCGCGTGCAGCCCGTCGCCTGATCGAGGGCGTACACCGATCCGTTGTGGCTCCCGACGAAGAGCGCCCCGCCCGCCGCCGTCGCCTGCGAGCGCAGCTGCGAAGACTCCGGAAACGCGACGACCCACTGCACCGCCAGCTTTCCGACCTCCGCGCGCGCGATGCCCTCCCCCTCCGGAACCGAGCGCCGATTGCGCGGCCCGTTGCCCCAGCTCGGATAGGCGAGATCGCTCCAATCGAAGGCGCTCCGCTCGGGCGAACAGCTCGGCGAGACCTCGAAGCGCCGAACCGCCGCCGGCGAGTCGAAGGCGACGCCCGTGAAGAACTCCGCCACCGCGCGGCGACTCGCCTCGCCCAGCGGCGCGCCCATGCGGCGCATGTTGCCGTGGGTCAGCGCGTCGTAGACGAAGCCCGGCGGACGCCCGCGGTTCTGCTCGAGAAGGGAGGAGAGGATCGGGAGTGAATGGCAGACGGAGCAGTTGGCGGCGAAGACGGCGGCGCCGACGGGGGCGGCGCTGGTCGGGGCGTCGGCGATCGGCGCGAGCGCCTCGGCAGGCGGCGGCGACGGATCGGCGCAGGCGGCGAGGGAACAGGCGATGGCGACCGCCAGGCTCGCGGGCAGGAACCCGGAGCGCCGGATCACGGCGCGGAGGATCAACGAGAACGAGCGGTCGACCGCCGTGATGCGGCGACCCGTGCAGATTCCGCTCAATTCGTCTCCCGGTCGAGCCGCGGGCTCGGGTTGAGATGGGCCGACCGCGCCGGGGCGGATCGAAGGCCATGACCGAACTCGGGGCCGCACGCCTGAATCCAGACGAGCGACCCGCGGCAGGAGTCTAACCTGCGATGGGCTGCACGAAAGTCGGACCGGGGGACGTCGAGGGACATGCGCGAGCGCCCGGATCTCGACGTGTCGATCGATCGCGCTGGAGGTCGTGCTCGAGAATGAATCCGAAGCCGCGACGGACGTTCGAACACGCGCTCTCCCATGGACTCCGGTCTCCCCGGGAATGCAGGCAGGAGGCTGCGTCCTGACGCGATTCCCCTAACACCTCGGATCCCGACGACCACATGTGTCACTCGCCGACACGACGGCAACGACGCGGCAAGCCCCTCGAACCCACCGGATGCGACAGGCAAGGCGTCCATCATGCGCTCCGGTTCGTGACCGGATTCATGCCCCTGGATTTCGGAAACAGCCCGCGCCCTCCGATCGCCCGAGCTGGGGAGAGCGGGCACGCGCGCAAAGCTCTCCGCGGACGCAGCTCGCCCCCCCCGGACTCGTCGGCGCACGACGCACCATCTCGATCGATCCGATGGGAAATCGCTCGCCTGAGCCACACTTCCCCATCGCACGGAATCGCTGGCCCGGCGAAACGGGTCAGCGATCGGTCGCGATCTGCCCGGGAGATCTCTCTCGAGAGTCAGTCCATTCGGATCGGGCCGAGCGGGTCGAATAACGGATCTGGGTGGGATCTCGGTTGACTGGCGGCTCGGATTCATGGTACACCCGATCGGGTCAGCCGGGAGGGACCGATGGTACGAAGACGAGGTCCCGCCACGGTCGGTCTGGTCGCGGTCGGCGTGGCGCTCAGCGCCCCGGCGATCGCCGGCGATTCAGTGAGTCCCAGCTTTCGGCATCGCGACGGTCGATTCGGAGCGATCGCCGCCTCTCTCCACGATTCCTCCGCCTCCCAGATCCTGGCATCCGCCCGGGTGTTCCTGAGCGGCGACGTCGCGTGGGCGCCGGCGGGCCGGCCCGACTCCCTGCGCGCGCTGCTCCCGGGCCCATTCTGGGTCGCCCTCGGCGAGAGCCCGACGCTCGATCTCGACGGAGACGGCGCGCCCTACTTTCTCGACATCGACGATGACGGCGACGGGCTGCTGGACGTCCATGAGACGAATACCTGCGCGTTCGTGTCGGCCGAGAACACGGGCACGTCTGCCTTCGCCCCGGACAGCGACGGCGATGGCTTCCCGGACGGCGTCGAGGTCGCATCCGGCAGTGATCCCACCGATCCCTTCTCGCACCCCGCTTCGACGGCGGTGCCCTCTCTCGCTCATGGAGCACGCCTCGTTCTCGCGCTGCTCCTGACCGCGCTCGGTCTCCGCGGATTCCGAAGACCTGTTGGGAGAATCTCATGACGATGGCCACCTCGTTCTCGCGAAGCGGCGCGCTCGCACTGCTGTGCGGACTACTCGCGGCGTCGGTCCTGGCCCCGGCCGTCGGGCGGGGCGCCGTTCCGACGCGTTTTCCCTTCCAGGGTCTCTTGCTGGACGCGAGCGGCCAGCCGGTGACCGATACCGTCGATCTCGACTTCGCGATCTTCGACGCGCTCGAGAGCGGGACGGCGCTCTGGTCGGAGAGTCAACTGGGCGTCGCCGTGGTCGACGGGGTCTACTCCGTCACGCTGGGAAGCGAGATGCCCGTCGACGTTTCGCTTCTCGAAGGCGGAGTGGTCTTCCTCGAGATCCGGGTGAACGGCGAGCCGCTCGTGCCTCGGCAGCAGCTGCTCTCGGTTCCTTATGCTCGGGTCGCGGAGACGACTCAAAGCGTCGGCGCCCTTCCGGGCGCCTACTTCGAGCAGATCGTCTCGGCATTTCCTTTCGACGGATCGCCGCCGGACAACCTCCACCCGGATGAAGGCCTGGCGGACGTCGATGGGGACGGACTCGCCAACTTCGTCGACAGCGACAACGACGGAGACGGCTTGAGCGATGCCGACGAGCTCCTGCTCGGGAACTCGATCAACCTCGTATCGCCTCGTCTGACCCAGGTCGTGCCGGGCAGCGTCGCGTCGCTCGTCCCGGTGAGTCTCGTCGTGTCGGGGACGAACCTCTCCACGGTCGCGCTCGCGTCTTTCGCCGACGAAGAAGTCGTCCCGACCGACATCACGCCCACGAGCTTCCGGATCGAGGTGACGCCCAGCAATCTCGCTCCCTCCGCGCAAGTCATCGCGACGCTCGCGAACGGCGAGACGGGCAGCTCTCCCGACGTGACGATCACGAGCGCTCCACCGACCATCTCGTCGATCTCGCCGCCCTTCGCTCCCGTCGGACAGCCCACGGAGATCGTGATCCAGGGAACGAATTTCGTGCTCGGAACGCAGGTATTCCTCTCCAACCCGACTGTCGAGATGACGCCAAGCGCGATCAGCTCGAACTCGATGACCGTGCCCGTTCCGGCTCAGCCGAGCGTCGGCCAGCGGAACATTCAGATCACGACGCCCAATGGCTTCATCGTGGCCAGCTTCTACGTCGCCGCAACGGCGTTTCCGAAAACCGTGTTCGCGAGCACCGTCGTCTCTTCGGGCAATCTGGGCGGACTGGCCGGAGCCGATGCGACGTGCCAATCCAATGCATCCGCCGCCGGCCTGGCGGGCACCTATCGCGCCTGGCTGGGAACGTCGACGGCGGGCCCGTCGGATCGGCTGCCCGACGATGCGGGCCCGTATGTGCTGCCGGGTGGCCAGCTCGTCGCGACGAGCTGGACGGATCTGACGGACGAGACGATCACCCGACCGATCGACTCCGTCGCGTCGGGAGCACCAGTCGGCTTCGCGCGCGTCTGGACCGGCGCGGATGGGAGCGGCAACGCCCTGCCGTCCGCGGCGGATACCTGCAGCGATTGGACGTCGTCTACGGGCACGGGTCGAACGGGCATAGCGACGAACTCGAATTCGACCTGGACGGATTCAGCTCCGTCCCAGTCGTGCGGGACCTTTGGGTTCAGGTTGTATTGCTTCCAGGAGTGATGCCCGATCTGCACTCTCGGACCCCAGTCGGCGAGGCCGAGGCTCTCGAGCCCGCGCTGCGGCCCGGAGAACGCCAGTCGATGCGATCGTCCGAGGAGGCAGCACACCCCAGCTCGAACGAGGTCGCTTGGCGCTGATGTCGACTGGCGCCCCGGGCAGGAATCGAACCTGCGACCCGCTGCTTAGAAGGCAGCTGCTCTATCCGCTGAGCTACCGGGGCCCGGAGGCAGAAAGTAACGGAGAATCGGAGAGTTGCCGGGGTGGGGGCCAGGTGGACTGCCACCTCGGCTTCCTGGTTCCGGGGCTCAGTGGCGATTCAGTGGGCGGACTTGATGGGCAGAGCTTCTTCGGGATGTTGAAGACGGAGATGATCGATCGATTGCCATGGGCGACGAGAGCGTTGGCAGGGGATTCGATCGGCGAGTACATCGAGGTGTTCTTCGATCGGATCCGGCGACACTCGACCATCGGTTGCGTGAGGCGGGCCAAGTTCGACGAATCGAAGCTGCCGAAGAAGCGATTGAAAGAACGTGCAACCTGCGGAGCGAGGTCGCGGGAATGGATCGGCACCACGACGCGATCGAGCCGCCGGACGAGAGAATGAGGAGCCGAAAAGCGCCTTTCTCGCGTTCCGGCTACCGACTCCGGCCCGCGGAAATCGAATCGTCGGAGGGCACTCGACCGTCGTAGGGCCCGTCCAATGGATGGGGCTCGAAGTCGTGCAGTGCGCTCACGAGTTCGTCGACCTCCCATCCTCGCTCGCTGCTCCGAGACTGCCCCACGGAGATCGGCTTGAAGAGGCCGATTTCGCGCTTGGCGACGATGAACACCTGGCCGCTCATGCCCGCGATCTCCTCGCTGCAGAGGCTCGCGATCAGGACGGCGACCTCCTCGGGCTGCTGCGACTCTTTCGCCAGGTTCGCTGCCCGGATGGCCGCGTCACCCCCTTGCTTTCGGAATGTCTCGATCGCCGTCGTCACCATGCGGGTCTCGGTCGAGGATGGGTTCACGGCATTCACGCAGACACCGTGCGGCGCGAGGTCCCGGGCGATCACGTTGGTGAACCCGAACACGCCGCCCTTGCCGGCCCCGTAGGCCGCGTTGCCCGGGATACCGATCAGGCCCGCTCGCGAGACGAGGTTCACGATGCGTCCCCACCGCTTCGCCATCATGTGTGGGATCGCATGGCGAGTGCAGTTGAACGTGCCCTTGATGTGGCTGTCGCATATGCGCTCGAAGAGCTCCGGGTCGAGTTCCCAGATCGGCTTCGCAATGTTGACGCCCGCATTGTTCACGAGGATGTCGACGCTGCCGAAGTGTTCGATGGCCGTCTCGATGATGCGTCCGGCGGACGCCCATTCGGCGACCGAATCCCGATTCGCGATGGCCCGGCCTCCGGCATCGCGAATCTCTCTCGTCACCGCCTCTGCAGGCGCCGAGTCCGCGCCGAGACCGTCGACCGCCGAGCCCAGGTCGTTGACTACCACATTGGCGCCCATCTTCGAGAGGAGATGAGCCGTCGCGCGACCGATGCCGCGGCCGGCACCGGTCACGACGGCCGTCCTTCCGGCGAGGGAAGTCACCATGACTCGGACCTCCGGATCGGTCCCACGGCGGGAGACGTCGTCATGCCCCGCAGTGATCCCTCGGCTCGCCAGCTCGAGAGCAGGTTCGCGAACTCCGTCGGACTTCCTGCGAAGAAGTTCCGGCTCAGAGTCTTCGCGCCGGGTCTTCCCTCGTCGTTGTAGTAACTCGGGGTGCACCGTTCGGCGAAGTCCAGATCGGCCGCTTCTCCGCGCTTCGAGACTTCTTCGCACCACGCCCGTTCGGCTTCACGGCTCGCCTCGATCGCGCGCGCCCCTCGCGCGAGCACCTCGCCCACGACGTAGGCGATGTGATCGGCCTGGAGGTCGATCAGATACGGAAAGTTCAGCGTGTAGCCGGACTGGGCGAGACTCATGATGAAGCAGTTCGGAAATCCGTGGACGTGGAGGCCGTGAAAGGTCTCGAAGCCGTCCTTCCACTTCTCGCTCAGCGTCAGTCCGCCCCGGCCGATCGTTTCGAAGCCGGCCCGGCGAGCGAACTCCGTCGAGACCTCGAAACCAGTCGCAAAGACGAGACAATCGAGCGCGAACTCCTTCTCGTTCGCGATGACTCCCGTCTCCGTGATGCGTTCCACGCCTCGACCGAACGTGTCCACGAGAGTCACGTTCGGCCGGTTGAAGGTGGGAAGATAGTCGTCGTGAAAACAAGGGCGTTTGCAGAATTGCCTGTACCAGGGCTTCAACGCCTCGGCCGTTGCGGGGTCCTTCACGACGGACGCGATATGCGCACGAATCTCCTCCATCTTCTCGAAGTCGATCCGCTCGGAGATGACTCGGAGTTCATCGACCGAGAGATCCGTCCGACCCGTCTCGACGACCGCCTCGTGAATCCGTCGAGGCACGTCCGTCCAGCGATCTCCGACGAGATCTTCGGGCTCCCAGCCCCCAGCCGTCAGGACGTGGAAGTTCTCGATTCGCCGCTTCTGCCAGCCGGGGGGAAGGCTCGAGAGCCACTCGAGATTCGTCGGCCGATTCGCTCGAACGTCGACACCCGCAGGCGTGCGCTGAAACACGAAGAGCTGCTTAGCCGACGCGCCGAGGTGCGGTACGCATTGCACGGCGGATGCGCCCGTGCCGATCACCCCGACCGTCTTGTCGCCCAGTCGGTCGAGATCGCCACCGGGACCTCCGCCCGTGTACGCATAATCCCAGCGTGCCGTGTGAAAGGCGACGCCCCGGAAGTCTGCGATGCCCGGAATGCCGGGAAGCTTCGGCTTCTCGAGAAAGCCGACCGCGAGACAGACGAATCGCGCCCGCAGCCGATCGCCCCGGTCGGTCTTCACGATCCAGCGTGCGATCTCGTCATCCCAGCGGATTTCCGTCACCTCGGTGCGGAAGAGTGCGCCGCGGTACAGATCGAAGCGCCGCGCGAGCGCTCGGCAGTGCTCGAAGATCTCGGCGCCCGGGCTGTACTTCTGTTTCGGCCGGGTACCCACTTCCTCGATCAAGGGGAGGTAGCAGTAGGACTCGACGTCGCAGGCGACACCCGGATACCGATTCCAGTACCAGGTGCCGCCGACGTCGCCGCCCTTTTCGATGATCCGCAAGCTCTCGACGCCGCGCTGTCGCAGCCTCGCTCCGGCGAGCAACCCTCCGAATCCGCCGCCGATCAGAGCGACTTCGACCTCGTCGGACACCGGCGGGCGCTCGAACCTCTCCTCGACCCAGGGATCGTGCTCAAAATGGGCATGCCGGCCCGCGATCTCGACATACTGATCGTTGCCGTCTGCGCGAATTCGCTTGTCGCGCTCCTCGCGATACTTCTCCCGCAGCGCATCCAGGTCGATCCCCGGGCCCCCCGCGCCCCGCCGGTCCTCGTTTCGCGGCCCCTCGCTCGCCATCGCTCGCTCCCCTCCCGTCCCGTCGACGGCTTTGCCTACGATCCGGCTCGGCGACGAAGCCGGACGGTCGCCATTGCCGGGCCATGCCTCCAACCAAGCCTCTCGCGTCGGAGGCGAATCCTGGACGCGCGCCGAGCATTTTTCAAATGCATTTCTATGATCGGATCAGATGCACCCCGTCGATGCATCGACGAAGGCCGCTGGAGCCGCATGTCCCGAACCCTCTCGCCGGCCCCCCTCGCAGGGGTCGATTTGAACTTGCTGCTCGTCCTCGACGCTCTGCTCTCTGAGCTGAGCGTCACCGGGGCTGCGTCGAAGATCGGGCTCTCGCAATCGGCGACGAGCCACGCTCTCGGGCGACTTCGAGACCTGCTCGGAGACCCGATCCTGCTGCGCGTGGGTCGCCGCATGGTCCCGACCGCTCGGGCCCGAGCCATCGGGATCTCGGTCCGTGAAATCATCGCCCGTTGCGAAGCCGCCTTGATGGTCGAGCCGAGCTTCTCTGCCCAGGAGAGCCGCGTACGATTCCGGATCTCGCTGGATTTCTCCGTTCAGCTGAACGTGCTGCCGGGACTCGTTCGAAAGATCCTCGCGCAAGCCCCCGGGATTTCGCTGGAGAT
>CAUJGH010000397.1 GCA_963169575.1 Myxococcota bacterium
CTCGTCGCCGCGGGCGAGCACGCTCCAATGGCCGGCGAGCGCCTCGAGCTCGTCCCAGCGCACTCGGACACGGTCGCGCGCGCGCGGATCGCGGGCCTCCAGCGCCTTGTCGCGACGGCCATGGGCGAGGGTCAGGAGACGACAGAGGCGGCGCCAGCCCTCGGCGGATTCGACGAGCAGCAGGAGGCGATCGATGCGGCCGGCCGCGCGCGCCCCCTCCGCGCTCGCGCGTGCGCCGGGATCGGGCGGCCGCTCGATGGCGATCTCCGCACCGACGATCGCCCGCATGCCGGCGGCCTTCGCCGCGCGGTGGAATCGGGGAATGCCCGAGACGCCATCGCGATCGGCGAGGGCGAGCACCGGATGGCCGCGCTCGGCGGCGGCCTCGATCAGCTCTTCCGGATTGCTGCAGGCCTCGAGAAAGGAGAAGGCGCTGCGGGCGCGGAGCTCGATGTAGTCCCGGGGTTGGGCCATGTTCGATTTTCGTCTCGTTTTCGCCTTTTATCAACCTCCGGGATTGTATACATGACGCAGGTTGATACATTGGCGAAATGCAGACGACCGTCCTGCCTCTCCTGTTCTCATGGCTCGTTGATGTGGCCGGATGGACGGCCCCGAGCCCTCAGATGACATCCGCCATAGCAGCGGTTCTTCTTTGCTCCGCTTGGTGGTGGGCCGTCATCAAGTTCCTTGAGCGACGCGAGCTAAGTGCGCCGAAGGTGAAACCACGCGAAGCGAGAACGCGGACCTTAAAGAACGTAACTCTCAAATGGGTGCTGGTTCTTTCTGGGTGGACTGTGATCTTGTCGGATGCTGCTTTCTATATAGGGAAGAACTCCTTGCCACCTACAAGGCTGGTAAAGCTCAGCGATCTCCGACAGGATGGTCCGTTTCTTGACGACGTTCCGACCGACTTCGACTTCATCGCTCGCGGCGTAGTCGTCGGGTTTGGCGAAATAAATAGCGTCGCTGTCTCCGGTCCTGGGACGAGCGATGTCTATCGCATTTCGATAGGGCACCTAAAGAGAACGACTGAGAAGGGCGAGGCGTCGCTAACTGGAAGATTTTGCCTTGCTGGCAGGATAGGCTCAAACGTGTTTGACATTGAGTCTGGTCCGGTTGGCCTTAAGAAGGGCGCAATCATCGGGCCGTTATACCACTTGGAGATACTCCCGCTTGGAAATCACGACTTTTTCGTCGCAATCGAGGAGGAGTCTCTCGCGAACGAGCAGCTTACATTGGCGATAATACGAAGACCGAGAAATCACGGCGTCATGTTTCACGGCCTAGGCTTCTCAATGTCTGAGGGCAAATGCCCTAGGCCGTGAGTTCCTTGTATTCCAACGGCTCCGACCGAACCAGCTTCATCAGCGTATCCCGGAACAGGAAGTCGTTCTTGCGATTGTTGTACCGCCACTCGACCTCGTGCAGATATGCAGGCAGGTGCTTCTTGGAGACTTTGTGATAGGCACCCATGATCGAACGATCGAGCAGCGAGAAGACGCCTTCCACGGTGTTGGTGTGGATCTTACCGTGAACCCACTCCTGCTTTCGGTGGGTGACGGTGCGGTGGTCGGTCTTGGGACTGCCGATCGCGTTGGTGTAGCTGGGGCTGGCGTCGGTGTAGATCGCCTTGGCATCGTCCGAGATGAACTCCTTGGCGAACTTCTTGATGGTTCGGCTGGTCCGGTTCGGGACCATGCGGAGTCGCGCCTTGCCGCCTCGCTCGACCGCAGCGAGGACGACGGCCTTGTCCTTGAACATGTTCTCATGGCCTTCGGTCCGGCCGCCCAGATAGGTCTCGTCCATCTCGACGGTGCCTTTGAGCCAGGACGGGGAGTCCTCGATCATGGCGGCCCGGATGCGGTGGCAGAGGAACCACGCGGTCTTGTAGGAGACGCCGAGCATCCGCTTGAGCTGGTTCGCGCTGATGCTCTTCTTGGATTCGCACATCATGTAGATCGCGAGGAACCACTTCCAGAGCGGCAGCTTGGAGTCTTGGAGCACGCTGCCGACCCGAACCGAGAACTGGTAGCGGCACTCGTTACAATCGAACTGGCGGCGCTCCTTGATGCGCGAGATGGACTTGCAGTGACAGCGGGGGCACTCGACGCCGTTGGGCCAGCGAAGCTCCTCCAGAGCCTCGTGGCAGCGGTCCTCGCTCCCGAACCGCTCGATCATTTCGACGATCGACAGGCCGTCGTAGGACTCGGTGAAACTCGGATCAGCCGACATGGGGGACTCCAGTGAAGGACATCAAGACCGGGAAGGACAAGAGGGCGTCGGAGATGACGACCCGGGATCTGGTTCGGAACCTGTTCCCTGCGGGAGTCCGGGCCGAGGTCCGACGCGAGTGCGCCGCGAAGCCCGAGAAGTCGTCGAAGAAGAAGCTCGTCATCAAGGCCGATCCTAAGTGATCGCCGGCCCTGTGTCAAGTATATAATCCCGTCAACCTCCGATCTGCCTCATTCTCTGCCATCCGACCCGATCCGATCCCGCCGCGATGGCCGCAGGCGGATTTTTCGCATCCGATCCGGCGTAGGGCGCGACGCGCCGGGGCTGGGGCATCGGACGCGGCCGGCGGGACGGGATGGAACGGGGACGAGGACCGACATGAGCGAGAAACGATCGGTCCTGGTCGTCGACGACGACGAACAGCTCCTGCGCCTGATCGTCCGCCTGCTCGAACGCGGGGGGCATCGGGTCCGCTCCGCGACCAACATCGAAGACGCCGTCGCGCTCTTCGACGGTTCGGCCGCGGAGATCGATTGCGCGCTGCTCGACGTGAACCTCGCCGCCCGGGGTGGAGCCGCCGAGCTGCTGCCGCTGCTGCACGATCGCGCTCCGGGTCTCGATGTCGTCCTGATGAGCGGCGATGCTCTGCCCGAGTCGCTCGAGCATGCGCTCGCTGCGCGGGGAGGGCGATTCTTGCGCAAGCCTTTCGCGCCGAAGTCGCTCCTCCGGCTCCTCTCGGAAGGAGAACGGACGCTCGCGGAGATCGGTCCGCCCCGGGCGACGGGGCATTAGGTGGCGTCTTTCGTCGTCGTCGGAGCGGGGCTCTCGGGGCTGGTCTGCGCGGCCCGGCTGATTCGGGCGGGGCACGAGGCGCTCGTGCTCGAGGCACAGCCCGCGGTCGGAGGCCGGCTTCGGCCGATCGTGACGGAGCACGGTCCGCTCGAGCCCGCGGTGGGCGAGATCGGCGAGGGCGACGTCAATTTGCGTGCGCTCGTCGCGGCGCTCGGCCTCGAGCCGAAGGAGTCGCCGCTCGTCGAGCGCTCGCATGCGCTCGTTCTCGGCGGGAAGCTCCATCGGCCACCGCCGCTGCGGCCGTGGGAAGTGCTCGTTCCCCGGCTTTCGCCGCGGATCGATCGGCCGATCGACGCCGTCTTCTGGCGGCGCCCGCGCTGGCGACTGCGGCGCGGTGTCGTGCGCGGGCTCTGGGACGCATCGCGGAAGAGGGGCGTCGAGGTCCCGGATTCGGTGCGCGCCCTCGACGATCAGACCTGGTCTCGGGCGTCGATCCGCGCGTTCGGCACGCGTTGGTGTGCGACCCGGCTCGCGCCGGCGCTGCTCGCCCGCACCGGCCTCGATCTCTCCGCGGAGTCCGCCGCGATCGTCGTGATGATGTTGGTTCGTCTCTGGTCCGGCGGCGGGCGCACGCTGCCCCTGGCCGGAGGGCTCGCGAGCCTCGTCGAGCGACTGGCGGCGGCATTGCCGGTCCGCCTCGGCGCCCGCGTCGAGGCGCTCGAGTCGACGGCCGAGGGCGTGCGCGTCCGCTATCGCACGGGAGGTCGCGAGGAATCCGTCTTTGCCGATGCCGCCGTCGTCGCGCTCCCGCCCTCCGAAATCCTGCGCGTCTGCCCCAAGCTGACGCCCGCCGAGCGTGGTCATCTCGAGTCGTTCCAGCCGCGGCGGGCGATCGTCGTCCATCGCTTCGTCTCGGATCCCGCCTGGCTGCTGCGCGGGCTCGCCGGTGTCACCTTCGTTCCCGGCGAGATCCCCGACATGCGCGATCTGCGCATCCTCGGCCGGCCTTCTCCATCGTCTTCTTCGTCGCCTTCTTCGTCGCTTTCGCCCGATCCGTTCTGGATCCGGATTTCGTTCGAGCGCGAGTCCGTCGACGAACACTGGGGGCTCTCCGATCAGGTCCTCATCGCGAAGGTCGACGCGGCCTTCCGCGGCTCGCCGATCGGTGATCTGCCGGCGGGGCCCTCGCGGGTCGAGCGCATCCCCGAGCTGATGTCGGTCCAGGGACGCGGGGCCCTCGAGCGCCGCGCGCTCTTCGAGTGCCGGAGCGAGCGCTCCCCGCGACTCGCCTTCGCGACCGAAGCCTTCACGACCCCCGACCTCGAAGGGCGTGTCACCGCCGGAATGCGCGGTGCGGCCGCGGCGATCGATTCGCTCGGGGACGTGCCCGTGCGGGCCGAAGGCGGCGGCGCGAACGCCGATCCTCCGGGCGAGCGTCCATGAGCGCGCCGCGTTGCATCCTCCACGCCGACATGGATGCCTTCTATGCCTCGGTGGAGCAGCGCGATCGGCCCGAGCTGCGTGGGCGCCCGGTCGTCGTCGGTGGGGCCGGGCCGCGCGGCGTCGTCGCTGCGGCGAGCTACGAGGCGCGCGTGTTCGGAGTTCGCTCGGCGATGTCGAGCGCCGAGGCGAAGCAGCGCTGCCCGGGGCTCGTCTTCGTGGCCGGCGACATGGCGCGTTATGCCGGTGAATCGCGCCGGATCTTCGAGATCTTCCGGCGCTATTCACCCCTCGTCGAAGGGCTCTCCCTCGACGAGGCCTTCCTCGATCTGACGGGGAGCGAACGTCTGCTCGGGGCGCCGCGCGATGCGGCGGAACGGTTGCGCCGCGAGGTGCGCGAGACGACCGGGCTCGCGGTCTCCGTCGGGATCGGCCCGATCAAGATGGTCGCGAAGATCGCGAGCGCATTGGCGAAGCCCGACGGCTGCTGCGAGGTGCGTCCCGAGGAAGTCCGCGCCTTCCTCGATCCGCTGCCGCT
>CAUJGH010000398.1 GCA_963169575.1 Myxococcota bacterium
CGCCCGGCGAGTCGAAGATCGAGAGGTCGCGGTCGAGCTCGACGCGCTGGGCATGGCGCGTGATCGCGGGCTTGTCGCCTGTCTTCGCGACGCGGCGGCCGGTCAGCGAGTTGATGAGCGTCGACTTTCCGACGTTCGGGATGCCGACGACCATCGTGCGCAGGGTCCGGCCCGGACCGCCGCGCTGGGGCGCGAGCTCCCGGCAGCGGGCGAGCAGGGGGCGCACGCTCTTCGCGTCGATCATCGCGAGGGCGAGCGGACGCGTCCCCGGCCAGGCCTCGAGCCAGGCCGCCGTCGCCGCGGGATCGGCGAGGTCGGCCTTCGAAAACACGGTCAGGAGCGGTTTCTTCGCCGCGAGCTTCGCGAGCAGGGGATTGCGGCTCGAGAGGGGCAGCCGCGCGTCGACGAGCTCGATCACGACGTCGACCTGCTTGAGGGCGTCGGCGATCTCGCGCCGCGCGCGGTTCATGTGTCCCGGGAACCAGTGGATCGGCATCGCGTGCGCCCTGACCTCGTCCTTCGTTCGGAGCCGCCCCCGCGCCGACGTGTCGTCCATCGTCGACGGACGAGCGGAGCGCTCACGCCGCGGCGCGCCGACGATAGCGGTCCGTCGCGGGGCGGGGGTAAGCTCGCCGCTTTCGGGGGGGACGATGGCCTACGAATCGATTCGGGGATTGCTCGGCCGGGAGGCGGCCGGGGGGAGCGCCGTCGTGCGCGGATGGCTCCGTTCGGCGCGCCACGCGAAGGACGTCTCGTTCCTCGACGTATCGGACGGCTCCTGCCTCTCGGGCATCCAGGTCGTCGCCGGCCCGGAGACGGAGGGCTTCGAGGCGGTCGTCCGCCATCTGACGACCGGCTCGGCGATCGCGGCGGAGGGGCGGCTCGTCGATTCCCCCGGCAAGGGACAGCGCTTCGAGGTGCATGCGGCGAAGGTCGAGCTCGTCGGCGCCGCCGGCAGCGACTACCCGCTCCAGAAGAAGCGACACAGCTTCGAGTTCCTCCGCACGATCGCCCATCTGCGCCCGCGCACGAACACGATCGGCGCCGTATTCCGGATCCGCAACGCCGCCGCGATGGCCATCCATGCCTTCTTCCAGCAGGAGGGCTTCTTCTACCTGCATTCGCCCATCGTGACCGCCTCGGACGCCGAGGGCGCGGGCGAGATGTTCCGCGTCACGACCCTCGACCTCGAATCGCCGCCGCGCACGGCCGAAGGCCGGGTCGACGATGCCGCCGACTTCTTCGGTCGTCCTTCCTTCCTGACGGTCTCCGGCCAGCTCGAGGCCGAGATCGGCGCGCTCGCCCTCTCCCGCGTCTACACCTTCGGCCCGACCTTTCGCGCCGAGAACTCGAATACGGCGCGCCATCTCGCCGAGTTCTGGATGGTCGAGCCCGAAGTCGCCTTCTGCGACCTCGACGACCTCGCGGCCCTCGCCGAGCGCTTCCTCAAATTCGTCTTCGCCGAGGTTCTCGAACGCTGTCCCGAGGACATGGCCTTCTTCGCCGAGCGCATCGAGCCGAAGGCGATCGAGCGCATGCGCACCGTCATCGACCAGCCCTTCGAGCGCATCGCCTATCGCGAGGCGGTCGAGATCCTCGCGCGCTCGGGCGAGTCGTTCGAGTTCCCCGTCGGCTTCGGGCGCGACCTGCAGAGCGAGCACGAGCGCTGGCTGACCGAGACCCACGTCGGCCGGCCCGTCGTCGTCACCGACTGGCCCGCCTCGATCAAGGCCTTCTACATGTACCGCAACGACGACGCCGAGACGGTCGCCGCGATGGACGTGCTCGTCGGCGGCGTCGGCGAGCTGATCGGCGGCTCCCAGCGCGAGCACCGGCTCGAGAAGCTCGAGGCGACGATCCGCGCGCAGGGGCTCGATCCCGCCGACTACTGGTGGTACCTCGATCTGCGCCGTTACGGCAGCGTGCCGCATGCGGGCTTCGGCCTCGGCTTCGAGCGGCTCGTGCAGTTCATGACGGGGATGGCGAACATCCGCGACGTGATTCCGTTCGCGCGGGTGCCGGGGCAGGCGGAGTTCTAGCAGGACGCGGAGGGACGCGTTCGGGGCCGCCCCGGGCACTCGTTAGGCCTGCGGGCGAGAATTCTCCACGCCCTGCATCTCGAGGGGTGGGGAGCTCTTCAGGCGGCGCAGACGAAGTCGAGACCATCGCGATAGCCCCGGGCCTCGAGGTCGGCGCGGATCCGGGCTCGCGGCTCGGCGCCTGAGACGGCGGCGATGAGGGGGAGCACGCGCAGGTCGGCATCGGCGGAGAGCGCGGCGGGCGGGACGACGGGGGTGCCGCGAATCAACTGGCCGAGCCGCCGCGGATGGACTTCGACGATCGCCGCGGGATCGTGGCCGAGGCTTTCGAGGGCGCGGCGCAGGCCGCGGGCGGTCGGGCCGTGGCCCCAGAGGACGTACGCGCGCGCCTGCCCGAGGAAGTCGCGCGAGAGGAAATGGGCGCGGCAGGCGGTGAAGCGGTCGAGGGCGTATCGGCCGTCGCGGCGGGAGGTGCGGTGTTCGGCATGGCGCCAGCCGAGCAGGCGGCGGGGGACGACGCCGACGCAGGGGCCGCGGGCGAGCAGGCGTAGCAGGAGGTCGTAGTCCTCGGGCCAGCCGCAATCGCGATAGGCGAGCTCGGCGAGGCGGCTGCGCCGGATCAGCCAGGTCGGATGGGCGATGCCGCATTCGACGAAGCGGTCGCGCCAGATCGCGTGGGGCGTCTCGAGGCTCCGGAGCCAGGCCTCATAGCGGCGCGCGCCGCCTTCCAGCTGCCGGCGCGGGAAGCTGCGGACGAAGGTTCCGGCGGCGTCGAGCTCGGGGTGGCGATCGAGCGAGTCGCATTGGAGGGCGAGGCGATCGCGGTGCATCCAATCGTCGGCGTCCATGCGGGCGACGAGCGGGGCACGGCATTCGGCGGCGCCGGCGTTGAGGGCGGCGACGAGCCCTTCATGGGCGCGCGAGAGGAGGCGAAAGCGCGGATCGCGCTTCGCGAACCCCGCGGCGATCGGGGCCGAAGCGTCGGTCGAGCCGTCGTCGACGATCACGCATTCCCAGCGCGACTCGCGCTGCCGTTCGATGCTGCGAAGCGCAGCCGTCAGGGTTTCGCCTGCGTTCCAGACCGGGAGCAGGATCGAGACGCGCGGGATCATGACGGATTCCGCCCGGCGATCGCCATCGGATCGGGGCGAATCCCCTGCGAACGACCGAATCCGTGAGTCAATCCGCTTTTTTTCGCGACGGAATTGCCGATGAACAGCGGGGTGCAGGGCGGGCGCATCGAGCGCCGTGAATCCGGAGGGTCAGGGTGGGGCGACGATCGACACGCTCCCGGGTCGAATCGCGTCCCGCAGCGTCGCGCGAACCCGTGCGGCGCGCGGGATCGTCGGCGCGTGCCCGCCTCACGATCCTCGCGGCTGCCCTCGCGAGCGCTCTGCTGCCGGGCGCGGCGGCCGCCGAGTCCGAAGACCAGGTCAAGGCCGCCTTCCTCTTCAACTTCGCACGTTATGTCGAATGGCCGGCGAACGCCTTCGCGGGCGGTGCAGCACCGATCCGGCTCTGCCTGATCGCCTCGCGTGACTTCGAAGCCGTCGTCGCCCAGACCGTCTCCGGGCGGAGCGTCGGCGAACGGCCGGTCGAGGTCGAAGGCATCGATGGGCTCGGCGCGGCGAAAGGTTGTCATCTGCTCTTCCTGGACGCGGCGAGCGGTCTCGCTGCTCCGGCCGTGGCGGAGCACCTCGGTGCGCTCGCGATCTTCACGATCTCCGACCTGCCCGGCTTCGCGGCCGAGGGCGGGATCGCGAACTTCATTCTCGTCGATTCGAAGATCCGTTTCGAGATCAACCCGTCCGCCGCCCGGCGCGCGGGTCTCAAGATCAGCTCGGCCCTCCTGCGGCTGGCCAAGCTGGTCGGCGAGGAGGGTTCATGAGACGAGCCAGCGCTTTCGGGAGCGTCGCCACGCGGCGCGGGGATGGGTGAGGCGATGTCGATGTTCCTCGGTCGGGATTCGATTCAGCACAGGATCGTCCGCGGCTTCTTCTCGACGGCGGGCCTCGCGCTGGGGCTCACGGCGGCCGCGCTCTTCGCGACGGCGTTCATCCAGTTCAAGCGCGTGACCGACGAGAACCTGCGGCTGCTGGCGGGGGTGATCGGCGGGAACTCGGTCGCCTCGCTCCTCTTCGACGATCAGGAGGCCGCCGCCGAGACGCTCCGCTCGCTGACCGTCGCGACCTCCGTCGAAGCCGCGATCGTCTACGACGCCGAGGGCCACGTCTTCGCGCGCTATGTCCGGAGCGACGCCGGCGACGTCCGGGTTCCCGACGACCTGACGGACGCCCCGCGCTGGTCGCGCAACCACATCGATCTGGCGGCGCCGATCGAGTCCGGCGGCGAGCGTGTGGGCCGGGTCTTCATCCGCTCCGGCACCCAGGCGGTCACCGATTTTCTCGCGATTTCGAGCGGCATCGTCGTCGCCGTGCTGTTCGTCTCCTTCGTCGTCTGCTCGCTGGGCGCTGCGCGGCTGCGCGAGCAGATCGCGCTGCCCCTCGAGCGGCTCGTCGAGAGCTCGCGTTCGATGGCGGGCGGCGATCTCTCGACCCGGGTCGACGTGCAGAGCGAGGACGAGATGGGCGTCCTCTCGCTTGCCTTCAATGCGATGGTCCAGAGCCTGGGCCATCTCGTCGCCCAGGTCCGCGAGAACGGGGGCTATGTCGCGCAGCTGACGAGCCAGCTCGCCGAATCGAGCACGGCGATGCGGGCCGAGGCGATCCGCCAGGAGCAGGCCGTCGGCGAGACCGCCGAGTCGATCAGCCGCATCACCCAGTCGATCCATACCGTGAACGACAACGTCGAAGCGCTCTCGAACACCGCCGCCGAGACCTCGATCGCCGCGATCGAGATGGACGCTTCGATCGCCGAGTCCGCCCGCCACATCGACGGCCTCTCCGAGATCATCGAGACGACGGCGGCGAGCGTCGTCGAGATGACGAGCGCGATCCGCGAGATCGCGCGCAGCGCGGACACGCTGAACCATTCGACCGACTCGACGGCGACGGCGCTCGAGCTGCTCTCGCAGTCGGTGCGCCAGGTCGAGAGCAACGCACGCGAGAGCCATCAGCTCTCCGAGGAGACCGCGCGCAAGGCCGGCCAGGGCGTCTCGGCCGTGCGCGAGACCGTCGAGGGGATGCAGGAGATCCAGGACTCCTTCAAGGGAATCGAATCGATCGTCTCGAATCTCGCGGACAAGAGTCAATCGATCGGCGAGGTCGTGCGCGTCATCGAGGCCGTCGTCGATCAGACGAACCTGCTCGCCCTGAACGCCGCCATCATCTCGGCCCAGGCCGGCGAGCACGGGCGGGGATTCTCCGTCGTCGCGGACGAGGTTCGCATGCTCGCCGATCGCACGGCCGCGAGCACGCGCGAGATCGCCGAGCTGATCGCGTCGGTCCAGTCTGGCGTCGAGAGCGCGGTCGAGGCGATGGAGCAGGGGGCGACCCGCGTCGATCGGGGCGTCGATCTCTCCCAGGAAGCCGGCCGGATGCTGCGCGAGATCGGCGACAGCGCCCAGCA
>CAUJGH010000399.1 GCA_963169575.1 Myxococcota bacterium
GGGCGATCGCGGTCGATCGCGACGGCGTGGTGCGGGCGGTGAACAAGCCGGCGATGGCGTTCGTCGGCCTCGAAGAAGACGTCCGCGGGCGGACGAGCGAGTCGGTGCTCGCGCGCAATCATCTGACGGATCTCGGCAAGACGGTTCGTGCGCTGGCGGAAGAGTCGGGCGGCTCCTTCGAGGAGGTCGACCTGCGCGTCGGCGCCGGTCATCGCATCCGCGTCTCGAACCAGGCGCTCGTCGACGAGGCGGGGCAGCCGATGGGGCGCGTCGTGCTCTTCAAGGAGATCTCGCACGAGCCGCTGACCCGCGAGTTCGAGGCGATCGTGGGCCGCCTCTCCGCCTTCGAATCGGATGCGGTCGGCGCGCTGCGCAGCGAGCTCGAGAGCGCGCTCGCGGCGCTCACCGCCCTCGGTGAACGGGTCAAGGCGGCGCGCATCGAATCCGCCAACATGTCGGAGCTCGCCGAGCGCGTCTCGCGCACGCGCACCGCGATCGCCAACTGGCTCGACGTCGACGACGTGCTCTCGGTCGAGGAGTATCCCGACGCGCAGCTGCTGCGCGACCGGATGAAGATCGCTTCGCAGCGCTGGCCGCATTCGGACGCGCCGCCGAAGGGCATCGCGCGCCTCGCCCGCAAGGTCGAGGACTACTACGAGAGCGGCGAGAATTCGCGGGATCGGATCCTCTAGATGGATGCGAAGGCCCCGCTCGAGGCCACGCTCGCGACCGTCCGTGGCCTCCCCCGTCTCGAGCTCCGTGTCGAACGCCTCCAGCTCCGGTTCCGTTTCACGTTCGCATTCCATGCGCGGGAGGTCCGCTTCGAGATCGCGCGCGGTGCCGGCGAGTTCGAGCGCATCTTCCCCGAGACCTTCAGCTTCCGCGCGCCCGAGCACGATCCGACCGAGCTCTTCATCCAGCTCGAGGATCTGCTGTCGAAGCCGCGTCTGCTCGGGCCCCGGGCGACGGCGCGGGATGCGCGCAATCTGATGGTACGTCTGCTCTCGAACGCGCCGCGCTATTTCGAGGACCTGTTCCGCCAGACGGATGGCGGCGGCCGGCTCGGGGACGTCCAACGACTCCGGTTCCATCAGGACCTCGCCCTGCTCTCCCAGATCGGTCTGCGATTCATCGAGACCCACGACCTCGACGGCGGAAGGCCGCTGCGATTGGCGGGCTTCGCGCTGCGCCGCCGGATCTACGAATCGCTGCGGGAGCTCGTGTCCGGCCGGGTCGATCCCGCCTACCTCCAGCGTTATGTCGACGGCGGCGAGAAGCTCGTCGACTCGAGCGACGATCCGACCGAGAGCGGCTTCTTCCAGGTCCTCGAGATGGGCGAAAAGGCGGCGGCCGACCGCATGATCCTCCGGATGGCGGAGCGTGCGTTCTACCTCTGGGTCGAAGGCGTCTGCCTCGACGAGGAGAACCAGGCCTTCGAGAAGGAGGACTCGCCCTTCCGGGATCGGGAGAGCGAGATGATCGGCGCCATCGCCGTGCGCGGGGCGACGCGCATCGAGCGCGGCCGGGACCTGATGCCCTTCCTCCGCCGCGCCGATCGGAACACGAAGCGGATCTTCGACAAGCTCGAGCGCTGGTTCCTGCGCGCCTACGACATCCGGAACGCCTCGGCGATCATCAACTACGCCGCCGCGCTCGAACGGGGCCGCGCATCGTCGAATCGCCCCCTGACCTGGCACACGCCGCGCATCCACGCGCTCACCCTCGCCGCCCTGCTCGCCCCTTTCGTCGTCGGGAGCTTCGCCTACGCGCGCCATCCCCACTGGATCGACCTGGTCTGCTCGGCCGAGGTCGTCTTCGTCAACGTCTCGGCGCTCTGGTTCCTGCTCTACCGGTTCTGCTGGAAGCGCGATCTCTCGTTCTTCCACTCCTCGATCCCCCGGATCGGGGCGGGCATCATCGTCGGCTACCTGCCCGTGTTCCTGATCGACGAGGTCTGGGACCTCGCCAGCCATTCGACCTTCGCGCTCAATGCGGTGACGATGCTGCTCGGACTGGTCACGCTGCTCTACGTCTACGTCGAGATCGCCCACCGGATCCCGGATACCGCGGTCGCCTTCGCCCGGGCGCGGTCGATCTTCCTGCTGGGCGTCGTCGAGGCGTTCGGAGCCGGGATCGTGATGACGAGCCTCGTCGGCCCCTTCATGGTCGCGCGCAACTGGGTACCCGAAGGTGCCGAGACTTCGGTCGAAGCGCTGAAGACGACGATGCCGCCGATGATCGGGCAGCTGCCCCACGTCGTCGGCTACGAGTCGCTCTGGGTCTTCCCCTCGGCGCTGCTGCTGATGACCTTCCTGTCCTTCTTCATCGGGATCTTCCTGCAGCTGATGTGGGAGGAGCTGCCGATCACCGAGCCGCTCTGAGCCATCACCGGCCGATCGGAGTCCTGCGTCGGTTGGCGAGCCCCTCCCACCGACCTTAGACTTGGCCCGCGCCCCCACCCCGATCGCGAGATCCGACCGAAAGGAACGACCATGGACTCCGAGCACCGACGCGTGCTCATCATCGGCAGCGGTCCCGCCGGCTACACCGCGGCGATCTATGCCGCGCGTGCCGGACTCGAGCCGCTCGTGCTCGCGGGCCTGAACTTCGGCGGTCAGCTGATGATCACGACCGAGGTCGAGAACTACCCGGGCTACCCGGACGGCATCACCGGCCCCCGCATGATGGAAGACTTCCAGAAGCAGGCCGAACGCTTCGGGACCGCGATCGTCTTCCAGGACGCGACGCGCGTCGACTTCTCGAAGCGGCCCTTCGTCGTCGAGACCGAGAGCAAGCGGTACACCGCCGATGCGATCATCGTCGCGACCGGCGCCTCCGCCCGCTGGCTCGGGCTCGAGTCCGAGAAGCGGCTCACGAACAAGGGCGTCTCGGCCTGCGCGACCTGCGACGGGGCGCTCTTCCGCGGCAAGCCCATGGCAGTC
>CAUJGH010000400.1 GCA_963169575.1 Myxococcota bacterium
GCTCGCGGTCGAAGGGGACACCGGCACGTGCGTAGTAGGCGGCGACCCGGGCGAGATTCGCGGCGTTGGCCGGATCGCGTCGCAGGTAGACCGCGTTCTGGAGGTTCCGGAAGACGAGCAGCCAGCCGGGCTCGTGTTCGAGATGGCGGTTCGTGCAGGGGATGGGGCGACCGGGCGTCGCTTCGATCGGATAGCCGGCGCCGAGGAAGACGTCGATGCCCAGGCGGTCGAGCAGCGCCGCATAATCCTCGTCCGGCGAGAGCGTCTGGCGCGCGCCGATCGCGAAATTCGCCTGCATCGCCTCGCGCGCGACGTTCATGGTTCCGCTCGACGACATCTGGAGCTTCGGAGCGAGCCAGAAGGCGAGGAAGCCGCCGAGCGGATAGTCGTTGAAGAGGCGCCCCTCGAGGCCCGCGTCGGCGAGGAACCAGACGGCGTGGGCGGAATAACGATCGGTGGGATAGGGCGCAGAGTAGGCGGCGCCCTCCGCGCGCGCGGCGCGCGAGACGAGAGGCCAGTCGCCGACCGTGAGATGGGCGATCAGGGCGACGACACTCGCGAGCGCGAGGACGAAGGGGGCGGAACGAGCGCCGAGGGACCCGCCCGCGTTCGCGCCCCGGGCTGAGGGCAGCGCCGCGCCGGGCGCGTCTGCATGCTCGCGAGGGGACTCGAGAGACGTGACGAGCGAGGCCATCAGCGCGAGCGCGAAGAGCAGCAGCCAGAGAAAGCGCGACGCGATGAGCGACGCCGCGAGCCCCGCGCAGGCGAGTGCGAGCAGTGCGGGGTCGACGCGGTCGGGTCTTTTCGTGTCTTCCGCGCCGAGCGCTGCGGCCGCTTCGTCTGGCCCGCCCGTGTCCCGTGCGGCTCCCCCGGCGCCGGTGCCGACCCTGCGACGCGTCCAGCGCTCGCGCAGCGCGACGATCCCGGCGGCGCCGATCCCGAAGACCGTGATCCAGCAGAGCGCCCAGGCGGCGATCGTCGGCGGGAGCATCGGTACCGGCCAGGCGAAGAGATCGGTCGGATTCCATTCGTCGATGATCGCTTCGAGCCCCATCGTCTCCGCGCCCGAGGCGAAGTAGGCATGATAGGCGCCGGGGCCCTGGGGATTCGCGCAGCCTGCGGCCAGCAGGGCGAGACCGGCGAGGCCGAGCCGCCCGGCCCGGCGCAGCTCCGCCTTCTCGAGATCGTCGTTTGCGAAGAGCGCCGCCGCAGCCACGACCGCAGCCGAGCCGAGCACGAGGATCGGGCCGAGCAGGAAGGCGGCGTGGACGTTCGCCCAGACGGCGCCGAGCAGGCCGGCGATTGCGATCCGCCGCCGCGACGGGCCCTCGGGCTCGATGAAGAGCAGCAGGAAGAGCACGCAGGTCGCGGCGATCGTGAAGAGGTCGGGGCGCAGCTGGACGAGGCGATAGGTCGCGAGCACGACGAGGCCGGAGACCCCGAGGCTCGCGGCCGCGCGGCTCGCGCCGGCGCGCCGAATCACGATCCAGGCGAGGGCGAGGACGAAGGCGACTGCGAGGGCGTGCAGGACGCGGAGGCCCGTGAAGCCGAAGAGCCGGTAGCCGGCGAAGATCGAGACCGATCCGAGCCAGGAGCTCGGCGAGGGCGGGCCCGGCGCTGCGAACAGATGCGGGTCGGCGGGGAGCCACGGGCCGCCGGCGAAGAAGGCCTCGCCGAGCGCGAGATGGATCCAGGTGTCGTTCGCGTAGATCGGCTGACCGGCGAGGAAGAGCGTGAGACCGGCGAGGGCGAGGGCGACGAGATGGGAGACGCCGTTCGCGCTCGCGCGGAAGTAATCCGAAGTCGAGGTCCCGTTCACCAGAGCGGGCGCGGCGTCCAGTTGATGTGGAAGCCGAGGCTGCCGCGATAGGCCCAGCGATCCTGGGTGTACTTCCAGTTCGCGCACTCCAGGGGCTGGCCACCCTCGACGTTGCATTGCTGCATGCGCGTCACCGGATCCGTCAGGATGTACGAAGCATGTCCCCGCGCGTAGACGCTGAGCGAGAACGGACCCCATTCGATCCCGGGGACGTATTCGACCTCGAGCGAGGGACCGACGGCGTGGTAGACCTCGCGGCGGGAATCGGAGAGGCGGATCTGGCGGAAGTCGTCGGCGAGGCTCTGGTTCTGACCGGCATCGGTATTGAGACGCACGCCGCGCACGGTGATCGCTGCGACGTCGATGATCGTCCGGCTGTAGACCGCGGCTGGCTTGAATCGGATCAATTGGACATCGTCGAGAGGGACTTCGAGCGAGACGCCGAGACCCGCATGGACCTGCGGTCCTTGATGCTGCGCGCTGATCGCGTTGCCGCGACCGATCAGCGCGCGCTCGCCGATCTGGACGCCCGAGGTTCCGCCGCCGTCCGGAAATGCGAGCTGACCGGGATTGCCCGTTCGGGCGAGCTGGACCTCTGTCGTCGCGGGCACGGCCACGTTGACGTCGACGAACATTCTCGGCCGAGAGGGCAGATCGAGAGAAGGGGTCAACGCACCGAAGGTCCCGCCGATCAAGAACGCAGCGATGAGTTCGCGCGAGCGGTTCGGCTCCTCGACCTCGGGCCCGAGATCGACGACCTGGCTCGGGTTCGCCAGGCGGGGGCCCGTGAGTAGCGTTCCCCGGAAGTTGCCCTTGCCGGTGTGTGCATACACCGAGACGAACTCCGGATTCCCGTAGAGAATCCAGTCGGACTCGTTGGATCCCGCACTCGCATACCCGGGCAGGATCGAGGTGACAAAGAAAAGCGCACAAGAGGCCGCGGCCGGTTGCCAGGGCCGAGCGCTCCGCGAGGCGGGACGACTCGCGAAGGCGAGCAGCCGGGAGCTGAGAAATCGATTGACTAGTTTTCGCATGCGCTGGATTCTCGGTGCTCCCGGGTTCATGGGCTCGCGGCGGAGGGGCCCATTCTAGTGCCGTCGGCCCCGGTCCGTGCAATAGAAAACGCCCATGCAGCGAATAAATCGGAACCTCGCGGCGACCTGAAATCCCGTCAGCAGAAGGTCGGTCAGGGCTACCGAATCCGGTTCGACTCTCGAATCGAATGCGCGCATTGATCCCGACTCGGGGGGCGAGTAGTCTTGCCCGCTCATTCGATGATCGACGGCAACCCGAAGCGCCCCGGGTACGTCCGGTCCGATCGAGCCGGAGTTCGTTCGATCCGACGAATGGACACAGCGACCGCGGATGTTTCGAATCAAGGGTGGCATGGGCAACGAGCGATCGCACAGGCGCGGATCGACCAGGTCGATCGCTCGGATGCGAGGTCGCGCAGGATTCGCGTGGATCGGCAGCGGCGCGGGAGCCGAACGGGCGGCATGAGGCCACTCGGAATCAGGAAGGTCGAATGAAGTCTGCTGTGCTTGGCCAGGACGAAAAACGAATCGTGCGGCATCGGACGCATGGCGTGCGGCAGACCGCCCGCACGGCCCTCCCCTGGGTCGCAGCGTCCGCATTGTTCGCCTCGGTCGCCATCGGCGAAGCGTCGGCGCAGCAGTCGGGTGGAGACGCGGATCCCTTCGCGGGCGTCGAAGAAATGGTGGTCACGGGCTCCTCGACGAAGGATCTGCTCAATCCGACGAGCACGTCGGCGATCGTCTTCGACGCGGCCGAGCTGGCGAACGCCGGCGTGCAGGACGTCAGCGATCTCGATGCGTACGTCCCGAATCTCGAGATCACGTCGGTGAACGCGACGAATGCCTCCTTCTTCATCCGGGGCGTCGGTCTGCAGGATTTCGGCGCCAACGCATCGAGCTCGGTCCCGATCTACATCGACGGCATACCGCGCAACGCCTCGGCGACCCAGCTCGTCGGACTCTTCGACATCGGCGGTCTGAGCGTCCTCAAGGGCCCGCAGGGCTCGAAGAACTTCCGCAACGCCTCCGCCGGCGCGTTCGTCATCCAGACGAAGCTGCCGGAGCCCGAGTTCTCCGGCTCCGCGAGCGTCACCGTCTCGAAGATCACCTCGGTCAACGCGCGGGACGCGGACCGGTATTCCTTCGAGACGGCGATGAACGCGCCGATCTACGAAGACATCGTCTCGGCGCGCGTGGCCGTACGCTTCAAGCACGAGAACCCGTTCTTCGAGAATCGCTGCGCCAATCGGATCCCGCTCGATCAGCGAGCGACTGCGACGGTCCAGAACGATCCGAACGCCCAGATCTGCGGCGAGTTCCTCCGCAATGGCGACCGGAGCGAGGTCAACCCCTTCCTCGATCGCTATCTCGGGGAGATCGACGATTTCGGCTTCCGAAGCACGCTCCGCGTCGACCCCGCGGACAGCCCGCTCGAATTCATCCTTCGCTTCGAAACGTCGCGGCTGAACCGCGACTCGACGACCGGACAGGCGATCGGCACGAGCGCGGGCTTCCTCGGCCAGGGCTCGCAGCTCAACTTCCGCGACTTCGACCTCACGAATCGAAACAACGCGATCATCGATCGCCTGCGCCGGGAAACGCCCGGGCTCACGCTCGGCCAGGCGCGGCTGCTCGCCCGACCGATCCTCGAGAAAGAGGTTCGCAAGGCCGGGGCCGATCGGGGTCCCTTCGCCGGCCAGCTGAACAAGCCCGGCCGCACGATCCTCGATACCCACTCCGTCTCGACGACCACCACGCTCGATCTGGACGTCGTGCAGACGAAGCTCAACGTCGGATTCCTCGATTACCGCCGATCGGAGTTCCGGGATACCGACCTGACTTCCAACATCCGCTTCGATGGCAACGACAACGATCAGGCCTTCCAGCTCTACGGCGACCTGGCCTTCGAGGGCGAAGCCATCGGTCCGGTACCGATCGATTGGAGCACGGGCGTCTACTCCATCTATGAAAAGCTCGAAGGTCAGGTCAATCAAGAGCTCTTCGGAAGTCTTCGCAGCGGGGCCGGCTCGGCCATCGATCGGGACTTCACCCAGAAGATCAAGGGCTTCGGCGTCTATGGCGAAGCCGGCTATGACATCACGGAGGAGTTCACGCTGAGCGCGGGCTTCCGGTACAACTGGGAGCGCAAGGAATTCGCGATCGCGGACGTGGATAGCCGACTGGTCTTCGGGAACCTGATCTCCACCCGGGAGCGTGGCTCGAACCAGCGGACCTGGGACGGCTTCACGGGCTTCGTGAACGTCGAATACCGCTTCACGGAAGACGTATCGAGCTTCATCAAGTACACCCGTGGATTCAAGGCGGGTCATTTCAATCCGAGCGATGCGAAGCTCCCGGACGATCCCGTCCAGGGCTTCGCCGACCCCGAGCAGATCGACTCCGTCGAGGCGGGCGTCTCTGCCACGCTCTGGGCGGATCGGATCCGCACGAGCGCGGCGTTCTTCTTCTACAACTATCGAAATCTCCAGGTATTCCGGGTCACCTCGAGCATTTTCGGGTTCGCCCGCGTCGTCCAGAGCGCCGAGCAGGCGCGCAACCTCGGCATCGAGGTGGACTTCAACATCAGCCCCCTCGAAGGATTCGTTCCGGAGGCCATCGAGGGGTTGAACATCGATCTGAAGGCCGGCTGGCTCGAAGCGAAGTTCGTCGAATTCACCGTGCTCGAGCCGCGCCTGATCGGCACGCAGACGCTGGGGCTCCCGATCGACTTCTCGGGCAATACGCTGCTGAACTCTCCGCAGCTGAAGGTCTCGGCCATGTTCACGTGGCCGTTCGATCTCGGCCGGTTGGGCATCCTGACGCCCATGTACGACTTCACCTGGACCGACGACACGCCCTTCGATCCCAACAACGGCAAGGGCGAGGCGGATCCCCGCGGATTCAGCCAGTTCCCCGCGTTCACGATCGGTGCACGTGCCTACATGCTCCACAACGTCCGTCTGTCGTGGGCGCCGCCGGGGGATCCCGGCGTCGAGCTCTCGGGCTGGTGTCGCAACGTCGAGGATCGGGTCTACAAGACCTTCGCCGTGGACCTCTCGACCTTCGACTTCAACACGCTCAACTACTACGGCGAGCCGCGGACGTGCGGCGCAGATCTGCGCTTCAAGTGGTAGCTGGCGCCCGGGGCGACGAGCGCGGACGGCGCGGGGCCGGCCGGGATTGATTCGGGACATCTGGCTCCGGACTGGCGCCCGAGCGGGTCCCGGCTGGAATAGACGAGGCCGGAAGTGAGGAAGAGGCGCCGGGTTCCGCCTGCCGCTCAGGGCAGCTGGTACCCGAGCGCGCGCAGCTGATCGAGCTGCATCTTGTCGAGCTCGATCGTCGCGCTGTCGTAGGCCGACTTCTCCGCGATCGCCTCGAGCGCCTTCGCGCGCATCCGTTCGGCCAGCTCGGGCTGCGCCGCGATCTGGTTCGTCTTCATGCCGTCCTCGCTCGAGAGCAGCACCTCGAATTTCTGGCCGTTGAGACCCGTCCCGGCGACGTAGCGATGGCCGCCTTCGACGATGCTGATGGCGGGCAGCCGCTTGCCGCCCGGCGTTCCCCAGTTCTCGTCGAGGTAGGCGATCGTCGACTCCTCGCGCGGGGCCGGCGATTCGCCGCGCGCGAGGGCCATGATCTCGTCGAAGCGGGACTGGCCGTCGATCTCGCCCGAGGGCAGGGGCAGGCCGAGCAGCTCGAGCAGGGTCGGCCAGACGTCCATGTTGCTGGTCTGCATGGGCAGCACGATCTCGTTTTCGAGCGCGAAGGGCAGCGAGAGGATGACGGGCGTCTCGGTCGTCTCCGGGAAGACCTCGCGCGCATGGCCCTCGTAGCCCCGCTCGCCGAAGGCCTCGCCGTGGTCCGACAGAACGACCACGATCGTATTCTCGAGGAAGCCCCGCTCGGCGAGATAATCGTAGAGCGTCGAGACGACCCAGTCCTCGCGCAGGATGGAGTTGTCGTAGATGTCCGAGACGCCGTTGCCGAAGAGCGCCGACTCCTGGTCGTAGGTGTATTCGTGGACGTCCATGAGATGGAGGTAGAGGAACCAGCGCGAGGAGGCGCCGTGGATGCGGAGGAATTCCTTCGCGTCGAGGACGACGCTCTCGTCGTTCCCATGCGCCCCGGCGTTGGGCCGCATGCGCTGGATCTGGGGGTTGATCCGGCCGGAGAGCGGCTTGTAGTACTTCTCGAAGCCCTGCTGGAAGTTGAACGAGGGGTTCACCCAGCCGTTGCGATACAGGCCGACGGTCTTGAACCCGGCCTCGGCGAGGATCTCGGCGGGCATCTCGACCTGGTCCGAGATCGTCTCGTCGAAGCGCGTGATCCCGACGCGCAGCGGCGTCTGGCTCGACCACATCGACGCCATGGACGCCTTCGTCCAGGACGACTGGGAGATGTTCTTGCCGAAGCGGATGCTGGTCGAGGAGAGCTTCGAGAGGAAGGGCGTCGTCTCCCGCGCATAACCGTAGGCGCTCATGCGTTCGGCGCGCAGGGTGTCGATCAGGATGAAGAGGACGTTCGTATCCTCCCGGCTGGCCAGCGCTTCGAGCTCGGCCACGCCGCCCGTCGGCCGGGTTCGGACGGCATCGGGTGCGACCTCGACCGTCCAATAGGCGTAGGCGCCGATGGCGGCGAGGGCGAGGACGGCGAGCGGCCAGGGAGAGCGATTCTTTCGGGTATTCATTGCGGACGCGAAACTATCGAATCCGCCATCTCGGGGAAACCAGGGCGCCGGCGAACGACCGTGCGGACGGCATGATCGACGGGGCGACGAAACGGTTCGGCTGCGGGCAGGGGGATCCTGCTAATGTGTGCGCCATGATTTTCGCGCCCCTTCCCTTCGGACAGTCGAACCCTCCCGTCCTTCCCGCTTCCGCGGTGTCGAATCGGCCCGTTCCGGGCTTCCGGCTCGGCTGCGCGATGCTCGGTCTGCTGCTGCTCTCGGGGCTTTCGTCGGGCTGCTCCTCTTCGGTCGAATCCCGGCTCGCCCAGGCGCGCGAGCTGCAGGCCGAAGGCAAGATGGACGAGTCCATCCCGATCCTGATCGAGCTGATCGAATCCGGCGAGCGAGACGGCGAGATCCTCTACCGCTACGGCCGCGCGCTCTCGCTGACGGGCCGCGAGGAGCGATCGATCTGGGCGCTCGACGCGGCGCGCGAGGATCCGGAGTGGTTCGTGCGCGCGAGCCAGCAGCTCGCGATCGACGCGCATCGCGGTGGCAACTACGAATTCGCGCTCGAGGTCTTCGACCGGATGCACGCGGAGGCGCCGGAAGAGGGCAAGGACGATCTGATGGCGCTGCTGCTCGAGGCGCGCATCCTGATCGACAGCCGCGACAAATACGAGAAGGCGCTCGTCCTGCTCGACGACATCATCGAGCGTTTTCCCGAGGAGGAGACCGCGATCCGCATGAAGGCGGTCGCATTGCTCGGCTTGAAGCGTCCCGACGAGGCCTACGAGCTGCTGCGCGCCTCGGGCGTCGATCCGAAGAGCGAAGCCGAGAGCGAGACGGCAGAAGCAGGAGCAGAGGCAGAAGCAGGGGCCGGAGCCGAGGGCGAGGGCGAGGCCGGCGAAGTCGCCGCGGCGGACGAAGCGCCGGAGGGCGGCAAGGACTCGGATCTCTATCTCGAGTTCGAGGACGACGCGCGCGAGGCCTATTGGTGCACCGTGCGGGCCTCCTTCAAGCGCGAGGCCGGCGAGATCGACGAGGCGACGAAGATCGCCGACGAATGCCTCGAGAAGTACCCCAACTCGATCGAGCTCATCTCCGAGTCCGTCAAGCTCTATACGGGCCTCGGCCGCCTCGATCGCGTCGAGGAGATCCTGCGCAAGGCCTACGAGAAGAGCCCCGACGACGTCTCCATCCGAACGGCGCTCATCCAGTTCCTGGCCCAGTCCGATCGGCCCGCCGAAGTCGAGAAGATCCTGCGGTCGGCGATCGACGAGGCCGTCGCGGCCGGGCGGGGCAAGACGCTCGAAACCGCCTCGCTCTGGGTCGATCTCGCCGGCCATCTGATGGGCTGGGATCGGGTCGGCGAGGCGCTCGTCGCCTTCGACGCGGCGAACGAGATCATCGGTGACGCGGCCTCGCCGGATCTGCTGCTGCGCGAGGCGGAGGCGCTGATCCGTGCGAAGGAGTTCGACGAAGCGCTGAAGATGGCGGAGAAGACGCCGGTCGAGATCCACCGCCTCATGCTGAAAGGGCGCATCGCCTTCGAGCGCGGCGAGTACCAGAAGGCTTTCGACGAGCTCGGCGAAGCGGGCCTGCTCTGGCCCGACAATGCGCCGATCCGCTACTACCGGGCGCGCGCTGCGGAAGGCCTCGGAGAGTTCGATGCCGCGATCGAGGAGTATCGCCACGCCATCCGTTCCGACAGCACGATGGTGGCCGCGCGCGAACGTCTCGCACGGCTGCATCTCGCCGAGGGCAACGTGCGCGAAGCGGCGGCGATCCTGACCTTCCAATCGCCGCGCAAGCCGTCGACGCCCTCGACCGCGATGCGGATCCTGATGGTCGAGGTCGAGACGCGCCGCGGGACGGAGCCCGATCTCGAGATTCCGCCGGATTCCGAGCATTCCATCGAGCGCGTCCGCCGCGAGACGATCCAGGCGCTGGCCCGCGGCATCGCGTCGCGGACGAACACGAAAGTCGCGGCCCGTGCACTTTCGGAATTCGAGAAGGGGGCGGCGGCTCCGATCCGGGGTGCCTTCCTGCGCACGCGGGTCCCGCTGCTGGTCGAGCAGGGCGAAATCGACGTCGCGGTCTCCGAAGCACGTGCCGGCGCGAAGGCCCGGCCGGACGATGTCGATACGCGCGTCGCGCTCGCGCGGGCGCTGATCGCGAAGGGCGAAGCGCTCGGCGAAGCGGAGAAGCTCATCGCCGGGATCCTCGAGGAGCTGCCGGGCGAGGCGGAGGCGATGGTCCTGCTCGGCGACCTCGAGGCGAAGCGAGGGGCGCAGGAGAAGGCGAACGCGGCCTACGAACGTGCGCTGCGGGTCGCTCCCGAGCGCTGGGATGCGATGGCGCCGCGGGTCGCGAGTCTCGTCGCCGCCGGCAAGCCGGACGAGGCGATCCTCCGGCTCGAGTCCTTCGTCGATCGCGACGCGCCCTATGACGGGCGCGGCGCGCTGGAGCTGGCCCGTCTGCTCCCGGCCGAAGAAAAGACGCGCGCCCGTCGCATCCGCCTCGCGCGCCAGGCCCATCGCTTCGGCGCGGGCGAAGAGGCGCTCGCGCTGCTCGGGGAGCTCGATCCCGCTGCAGCGGAGGCGCTCTCGGCGCTTCATCCGGCGCATTCCCCAGCGCCGCCGCACGCTGCGCCGGCCGGCGCCTCGGGCGATGCGGCGGC
>CAUJGH010000401.1 GCA_963169575.1 Myxococcota bacterium
GGCGTCGAACGCGGCCGTGTCGAGCGACTTGCTTGGCGCGCAGCGTTGGTGGAGTTTTTTGATTTTGAGTGGCGTCAGGTCGTGTCATTTGCCGACCTCGAGATCGTCGAGCGGGATGTGCATGATGCGAACGCGTCGGAGCCGGATCACGCCGTAACCGAGCGCCTCGCACATCCGCCGGATCTGGCGGTTCAATCCCTGTGTCAGGACGATCCGAAACACGTCTCGCGCGACGCCCGTCGCGACGCACGGCCGTGTCCGCGTTCCGAGGATCTCCACCCCGGCCTGCATCGCGTCGAGGAATTCGGGGGTCACGGGCCGGTCGACGGCGACGACGTATTCCTTCTCATGGGCGAACTCGGCGCGCAGCACGCGGTTCACGATGTCGCCGTCGTTGGTCAGGAGGATCAGGCCCTCCGAGTCCTTGTCGAGGCGGCCGATCGGGAAGATCCGCTCGGGATGATCGACGTAGTCGACGATGTTCCCGGCGACGTGGCGCTCGGTCGTGCAGGTGACGCCGACGGGCTTGTGGAGCGCGATGTAGACGGGCGCTTTTCGGGCGCCGATCGGGCGGTCATCGACCGTGACCGAATCTCCGGCTCCGACCTTGCTCCCGAGCGTCGCCCGGACGCCGTTGATCGCGACTCGGCCTGCATCGATCCAGGCATCGGCCTCGCGCCGGGAGCAGGCGCCGGTTCCGGCGATGAATTTGTTGATTCGCATTTCTTGTTCTCGCTTCGTACGGGCTTCGGAATCCGCATCGTCGCGTAGACGCGTTCGCCTGGGTAGATGCTCGTCGAGGAAAGGAGAGCCTCGCCGCTCGCCCGGGATTCATGGTCGCGGATCGTTTCCGCCGCGAACTGGACGATCCGACGAAGCCGATGCCCAGGAGGATCGCCGTCCCCGGCTCAGGAATGACGGTGGTCCGGGTTTTCGAGAATCCACTCGGACCGAATCTCGAACCGGCGACGGCCCGGACGTCCGCTGGGCCGTTCGAGGCCGAGAGAGGTTTCCGGGCGCCGAAGGGCAGTGCGAATGGACGAGTCGCCTCGCGGTGGACGAAGTCGCGATTCGTTTCCGATCACGACGGCGTGTAGCCAGGGATTCGGCCGCTCGGGTACGCTACGACCCATGTCGAGATTGGGCAGTGATCCCTGTACGAAGAGGCCCAGATGCACCACTACTGTGTCGTATTCGCGAAGAACGCCGAGGCCGAGCGCCAGCTTCGGGGGCGGATCGGACAGTTCGTCCGAGAGCGACTGACCTTCGAGCCCGACGAACTCGTGCTTCACAAGCTGGAGCCTCGTACGTACGCCTTCAGCGTATCGGCGGCAAGCCGACAGATCGGTATCGATCCCCCGTCTACCTCGCCGAGCATGAGGCGTGCCTGGTCGGTGGCCTGCCGACCTTCGAGCGCTTTCCGCAGTTCGAGCCCTCCACTGCGATGCAGCCGGCGGCCTGGGTCGGTGATCTGCTGCGCGAGCACGAGCCCTCACGGCTCTACGCCGACCTGGGAGGAACCTTCAGCGCAGTCCGGGTTGCCGCCGATGAGGTCACCGCGCTCTCGTCGTTCTGCGGTTACGACAGCCTCTTCTACCTAGACAATGCGCTTTACGCGGCGGTCGGCAGCCGCCCGTCGCTGGTCGCGACCTTCCAATCCGGGGGCTGCTGTTCGGCGTTCAACCCGAGAGCCCTTGGCTGGGTGCTCTCGACGACGATGATCCTCGGCACGGAGACTCCGTGGCTGGAGGTGACGCGCCAGCGCACCGACGAGGTGCTGACCATCCGCCAGGGCCGGGTCGCGACGGCGCCGGTCCACACCGCCGCGCACACGCCGCTTCTCGAGGGAGAGGCCGACGGGCTATACGACCGGGCCGTCACCGGGCTGGTCAACCGCTTCGAGTGGTACCTGCGGACCGGCCTGCCCTTCAGCGCCCATCTGACCGGGGGCAAGGACAGCCGCACGATCCTCGCTCTCCTTTTCGCGACCGGATCGATCGACCGCGTCCGGGAGATCCTGACCGTCGGTTCAGAGGAGAACGGGGACGTCATCGTCGCCCGCGAGATCGCCGCCTCGCTCGGCCTGAAGAACCATGTCGTACGCGTGGGCGGGAAACGTGCGGTGCAGGCCACCGAGTGGGAGGAGCACGAGAAGCGTTTCCGGTTTTCGCCGTGGAAATACGACATGTACCTCACCCCCTACGACGGCTGGAGAGCAACGGCAGCGGCTCCTACCTCGGAGGTGATCTTCATGGGGGGGGCGGCGAGATCATCCGCCAGAAGGGCATCGCCCCGGACGGAAAAT
Organism: Myxococcota bacterium; assembly: GCA_963169575.1. Taxonomy (GTDB): domain Bacteria; phylum Myxococcota_A; class UBA9160; order UBA9160; family UBA4427; genus UBA4427. The sequence goes on from CAUJGH010000401.1 coordinate 2,306, forward strand.
CCGACGACTTCGATGCCATCGTCCGCCGCTTCGTCGACTGGTACTACCGGCACGACGCGCTCGGTCTGCTCGCCCCTGCGGTCGCCGAAGAGCAGCGAAGCTGGATCCGCAACGAAGTCGAAGCCATGATCCATGGCGGCATCGTCAATCTCCAGCAGCGCTTCTACATCGAGCATCGCATGGCCAACTGGGGTAATGCGCATTTCCGCAACTCCCCTTCGAACGCGATCGCTGCGCTCGTCGACCTCGATCTGGCCCGCCTGATGCAGCAGCGATCGGACATGGCCGACGATGTGCCGTATGAGGTCCTCTCTCGAACCGCCCCGGCGCTACGCCGCTTTCCCTTCGTCAACGACGAGTGGCTCGGCAGCACGCGCGAGTTGGCCGAAGCTGATGGCACGTTCAGCATGCCGGTGACCGTCGCGGTGGAGAAGAACTTCCCTTGGCAGTTCACGCTCTACCGCGAGCACCGAAACAGGTTGTTGCGCGATGTGGTCCCCTCCCTCTCCGCGTGGGAGGGTGTCGTTGCTCCTGACCACATCCAAGAGCTTCTCGAACGACCCATCGAGCCATTCAACTCCTCCCATGTCAAGATGGTCTTCGGCCTGTTCGCCGGAACCAACTACCTGCTCGACAAGGTCCAGCCAGATCGGGATTTCGCGTCGACGACCAACGCCCTTCGAGTCCGAGGGAGCGAGAACTCGACGGCACGGTCGTGGTTCGCGCATCGACGAGAGGCAGCATCTCTCGACGGCGACTCGCCACAGCGCGCGGCTGATTGACCACCTCATCCGCCCGAACGATTCGAAGCCCAACCTCGAGGCCGGGCTCGATCCGCAAGACTTGCAGGGAGATCCTGCAGAAGGCCACGGGTTCGGATGGCCAGGCGCGTCTTCATGGGCCCTTGGACTGCTACGCTGCGCGCCCATGCCGTCCGCCTCCGCCCCCTCTGCCTCTCGAGCCGAGGCCCATCTGCCGACCCTGACCCTCCGCGCCCGCGACGCCCGCCGCGTCCAGGCGGGCCATCCCTGGGTCTTCGACGGCGCGATCGAATCCGAGTCCCCCGCGATCGCGGACGGAGCGATCGTCCGGATCGAGGACGCCGCCCACCGCCTGATCGGCGTCGGCCCCTACAACGCGAAGTCCCGCATCCGCGCGCGCGTTCTCGCTCGCGAGGTCGTTCCGATCGACGCCGCCTTCTTCGAGCGCCGGATCCGCGCGGCGCTCGCCGTCCGCGAGCGGTTCATGCCGGAGGCGACCTCGTATCGCCTTCTCAACTCGGAGAGCGATCTCGTCTCGGGCCTGATCGTCGATCGCTACGAGGACGTGCTGGTCCTGCAGATCGCGTCGCTCGGCCTCGAGCAGCGCAAATCGGCGATCGTCGCGGCGCTCGAGAAGGTCCTCGAGCCGCGCGCGATCCTCGAGCGGAGCGACGGGGCCTCGCGGCGTTTCGAGGGGCTCGAGCCCGCGACCGGCGTGCTCTCCGGGACGCTCGCGGGTGCCGGCGCCGGCGCTGATTCCGGCGAGGGCGGACAGCGGTTCGGGATCCGACTGAACGGTCTGCATTTCGAGGTCGATCTCGCCGCGGGCCACAAGACGGGCCTCTATCTCGACCAGCAGGTCAACTATCAGGCGGTGGCTCGCTTCGCGAGCGGGGCCCGCGTCCTCGACTGCTTCAGCTTCCTCGGCGGATTCGGGCTGCATGCCGCCCGGGCCGGAGCGCGGCACGTCGAGATGCTCGACCAGAGCGCGGACGCCGTCGCGGCGTCGCTCCGCAACGCGGAGGCGAACGGGGTCGCGGCGCGCTGTGAGGCGCGGGTCGCCAACGTCTTCGACTGGCTCAAGCAGCGCAGCAAGCCGAGCGCGCCGGGCAGCGGCGGCGATGCGGGGGCCTACGACCTGATCGTCCTCGATCCGCCGTCGTTCACGCGCAGCCGCAGCGCCGTTCCCGATGCGCTCCGCGGCTACAAGGAGATCCATCTGCGCGCGCTCCGGTTGCTCGCGCCGGGCGGTGTGCTCGCGACCTTCTGCTGCTCGCATCACGTCGATGCGAAGACCTTCCAGGACGTCATCCAGGCGGCTGCCGTGGATGCGCGGGTCCTCCTGCGGCGGGTGGCGAGCTATTCGC
>CAUJGH010000402.1 GCA_963169575.1 Myxococcota bacterium
GCCGGCGATGCGCGACTTCGCCTCGCGCAGGATCGCGGATTTCCCCATGCCCCGATGCCCCACGAGGGCGACGACGCCGCCGCGCTTCGCGTCGATCCGGGCGGAGAGCGACTTCAGCACCTCGTCCGCAGGAGATGCCAGCCAGCGTTCGTGGGACCGTTCGGGATGGAGCAGGTCCAGCGTCCCGGGATCCAAGGGCCGGAGCGCCGAAGCGCGGCTCGCGTCTCCCTTGCGTTCGATCTCGAGCTGGAAGAGGTAGGCGTGGACCCGCCGCGCGACCTCGAACCCCGACATCCAGCGCCCGACGACCTTGCGCACCTGCGTCAGGACGAGATGCACCCCGCCGACCATCGCCGCCAGGAAGCTCTGCCATCCCTCGCGGTTCGCGACGACCCAGGCCTCCAGCTTCGATTTCCTTCGCACCCGATCGATGCGCGAGAAGATCGCGCCGCGCCACCAGCGGATCAGGACGAGGAAGACCGGAATCGCAGCGAACCACAAGAGGGAGAAGGCCCAGCTGTAGATCGTTCCCCGCCCGACCAGCCGATCGCTCAGGACCAGCACGAGGGCGAAGATCACGATCGTCTTGCCGACCAGCCCGAGCGAGCGCAGACGCAGGTCGGCGATCGCCTTGTCCTCGAAGACCGCGGTCGTTCCGGAGACGGCCGCAATCGCGTTGAGTGCGCCGACGACCAGTCGCCCGCCCAGGACCCAGCCGGCGATCGAAGTCGCGATCCGGACCTCGATCAGCTCGAACGCCGCAGCGGGCAGGAGCCAGAGCGTGCCTGCGAGGAAGACGATCCATTCGATCGAGACATGGACCCGGCCGAGGACGCGCATCGCGCGGGTCTGCGGGCTCGGGAACGTCCGCCGCGCGGCACGGTCGGCGTCGACCAGCCGGATCTCCGCCGCACGGACGAGCGCGGGCGTTCGGCGCCGGAGCGAGAGGAAGACGGCGGCGAAGATCGTCCAGGGAACGAGCACCCTCGCCATGTCCCAGACGTTCGAGACGCTGGGCCCGCCGTCGCGAAGACCCGCGACCCAGCTTCGCAGGGCATGCTCGTGATACCGCAGGACGAGCGTCAGATGACGCAGCTCGGAGCGCGCCTGATCGAATCCCGCGGACGTGAACCCCACGATCGCACTGCGCCGGGCCGGGGAGAGCCCCGACAGCAGGGCGAGTCGCTCCCGGTTCAGCGCATCGATCTCGAACATCAGCGCTTCGGCGCGCGCCGCGCGAAACGCGCGCTCGGCGCCCTGCGCCGCGGCGATCTCGCCTGCGAGCGCCATCCGGCGCTCGCGGACGTGGCGCGTATCGATGTCGTCGGGAACGGCACTGAGCGCGTCTTCCCCGAGCGTCGGAACCGCCGAATCGCTCGATCGCAGCGATGCGAGCGCTGCGTCGAAATCGTCGCGGGCGCTGCGCAGGGCATGACGGAGGGCGTCGTAGGTCTCGTCCGCGACGGCATGGGTTCCCGCCCCGGCCTCGCGAGCGCGGCGCTGCCATCCCAGCACGAGATCGCGCCGCTCGGCCAGCTCCGCACGGCCCTCGTCGAGGTCCGCGACGAATCGCTCGACACGCTCGCCGAGCGCGATCAACCTCGCCTCCTCCTCGCGGACCAGGCGCTCGGCCTCGGTCCGGGCGATTCGCGCCGCCTCGAGCGCCCGTCGCCGCTCCTCCTCCGCCTCGCGGATCCGGCGCGCCTGTTCGCTTTCGCGCGGAATCGCCGCCTCCTGGCGATCGGCATGGCTCTGGAGGAGCGCGTCCCGACGCGGGCGCGGGAGCGAGAGGAAAGCGAGGCGGGCGCGATCGAGGTCGAGGCGGCGCTGCCATTCGCCTGCGTCGATCTCCAAGCTCCCCGGTTGCACGCGCGGCGGTGCCGAGCGCGTCTTCGGGTCGCGCTTCGAGGCGGCTGGCTCGGCGACCGGAGCTGCGGCCTCGACGATGGAACCGAGACGCGCCCTCTCGATCGCGATCGCGGATTCGTCGGCGAGCGCGACGTCGAAGAGCGAACCCGGATCGATCGACGGGTCGAGCTCGCCTTCGAGCAGCGCTCGGATTCCGGCTGCGCGGGGGTCCTCGCCCGGGCTGGTCTCTTCCGCTTCGGGCACGATCGCGGCCAGGGAGTCCGCGGCCGGCCCCGGCGTCTGACCGGCGGAAACGCCGCTCGACAGGAGCCAGAGCAGGCCGAGACCGAGCACGCCGAAGAGGGCGGCCGGCTTCGAGATCGAGCCGATTCGCTGGGCCTGCATAGCATTGGACGCTAACGCGGCCGCCGGTCGCGAACAACCGATCTCAGGGTTTCCGGCTCGGATCCGACTCCGCCGGCCGGAGTTCCTCGGCGAAATCGCGCAGGGCCCTGGCCTGCAGCTCGTGCGCGAGTTCGCGAAAGAGCGCCCGGCTGGGCGACGTCGACCGCCAGGCCATCGCATGCGTTCGCTCGATGACCTCGCCATGCACGCTCGCGATCCGGAGCTCGCGCGGGCGATGGATCTCGCTCCGGATGTAGAGCGCCGGCAGGAACGCGATGCCCATGCCCATCACGATCATCTGGCGGAGGCTGTCGAGACTCGTCCCCTCGTAATCGCGCCGCATGTGGGCGCCGAGCCGCTCGCAGAGCTCGGCGATCTGGCGATGGAAATGATGGTGCACCTCGATCGTCAGCACCGACTCGCCGACGAGGTCCCGCCGGTCGACACGCTCGAGCGTCGCGAGGCGATGATCTGCCGGGACGACGAGCTTGAGGCACTCCCGAAAGAGCGGAACGACCGTGAGCCGCGGCTCCTCGACCGGGAGGGCCGTCAGGATGACGTCGAAATCGCCACTCGCGAGCCCCGCCTCGAGAGCGCGCGGAGGCCCCTCGCGAACGTAGAGACGGAGCGCCGCATAACGCTCGTGGATCGCGGGCAGGACGTGGGGAAGGAAGTACGGACCGAGCGTGGGCGTGACGCCGAGACGATAGGTGCCGGCCGGTCCGCGCGACGCCGACTCCGCCTGGTCGACGAGTCCACGCACCTCCTCGAGCACGCGGCGCGCGCCCGGCAACAGCTCCCGACCGATCGGCGTCAGGACCGTCCCGGCCCGGGATCGCTCGAAGAGCTGGACGCCGATCAGGGACTCGAGGGCCGAGATCTGGTTCGTCAGCGTCGGCTGGCTCGCGCGCAGCCGTTCCGCGGCTCGCCGGTAGCTCGAGAGATCGGCGACGGCGACGAAGCATTCCAGCTGGCGGATGGAAGGATGGCTTCGTTCCAGATCGGGATCTCCTCGGGGTCCGAGTCTCGATGGGCACCCGAGCAGGCACGAGCCTGGGTCGGAGGACTGATCGGCTTTTCATATCAATAATCGATTTCGGGACTCATTGCCGAATCAGCGGCGCGGACTAGATTCCGGGACGCTCCGACCCCCATGCCTCGCGACGAACCGGAACCGAATCGGCTCGTCGCGGAGGGGAATCGCGCGCTTCCCGGCCGGGAATCGCGAGCGGAGTTCCCGATTCGGACCGGAACTCCATGAAGAATCCGCAAAGGCTGCTCTCCGGCGTTCGCATCATCGAGTCGAGCCTTCTGATCCCCGGCATCGTCACGACCTTCCTCTCCGACCTCGGCGCCGACGTCATCAAGGTCGAGCCGCCCTCCGGCGACTACATCCGCCAGATGACCTGGCCCATCGTGAACGGCGTCTCGCTGCTGCATCTGCACATCCATCGCGGCAAGCGGAGCGTCGGCATCGACCTGAAATCGCCCGAAGGCATCGCGCTCTACGAGGAGCTCGTCGCGACCGCCGACGTCGTCGTCGAGGCGATGCGACCCGGCTCGCTCGCGAAGCTCGGCCTCGGACATGCGGACCTGAAGAGAATCAACCCGAAGATCGTCTTCTGCACGATCTCGGGCTACGGCGCGACGGGCCCCTACAAGGACCTGCCGAGCCACGGCATCGCCTTCGATACCTGGTCGGGGATCGTGCAGCCGATGGAAGACGACCAGGGCTTCAAGCGGATTCCGCCGATGCTGCCCAACGTCGGCATCAACGTCGGACCGATGGTGGGCGCGATCGCGATCCTCGCCGGCGTCATCCAGGCGCGCGAGACGGGCCAGGGCTGCGAGGTGGAGCTCGCGCAGACCGACGCCTCGGCCTACATGGACTGGTACCGGATCGAGAC
>CAUJGH010000403.1 GCA_963169575.1 Myxococcota bacterium
CCGACGATCGCGCAGCAGATCCTGATCGGCCTGATGTGGCTCTACGGCTCGGGGCTCGCGCTCGTGACGGGCGGCAGGGATACCGGCGCCATCTTCGTCGCGATCCTGATCCCGTTCTTCGGGATCCTCCTCTCGGGCATCCGGGTCGGCCTCGCCTGGAGCGCGCTGATGTCGGCTTCGCTCGTCGCGATCGCGCTCGCGATCGGCGTGGGATTCGAGCCGCCGGTCGTACCCGATTCCGATTCGATGGCGACCTTCAATCTCTGGGGCTCGATCATCGGGATCTTCACGACCCTCGGCCTCGCCTCCGGCTACGAATGGCTCCGCTCGGACGCCGAGCGCAAGCTCCGGCGCGAAAGACGCCGCGCCGATCGACTGCACGCCGAGCAGCGCGAGATCGACCAGCGTTTCCAGATCGAGCTGCGTGCGCTCGTCGAAGAGCGAACACGCGCCCTCGAAGTCTCGAATCACGAGCTGCGGCGTGCGGAGCGCCTCGCCTCGATCGGCACGCTGGCCGCCGGTGTCGCCCATGAGATCAACAATCCGATCGGCGCGATCGTGATCAGCTCGGATTTCGCGCTCGCGAGCGCCGAAGGGCCCGAGCGCGAAGCCATCTGGCGCAGCGCGCTCGAGGAGAGCCGGGCGCAGGCCCAGCGCTGTGCCCGCATCGTGAAGGCGCTGCTTCGCTTCTCGGCGGGCTCGCAGGCGGTGAAGTCGCCCCACGATCTCAACGCGATCGTCGATCAGGCGCTCGCCGGCATGCGCGGCGGGCTCGGATCCTCGGATTTCTCCCGCGTCGAGACGCGCCTGGCGGGCGCACCGCTCGCGGTCCTCGCGGATCCCCTCGCGATCGAGCAGGTCATCGTCAATCTCGTCCGCAACGCGCTCGAGGCGAGCGCCGAGGCGTCGGGCATCGTGCGCGTCGCGACGGATCCCTCCGAAGCCGGCCCCTGCTTCGAAGTCGTGGACCAAGGGCCGGGCATTCGCGAGGTCGATCTGCCGCGGATCTTCGATCCGTTCTTCTCGACCCGCGAACGCAGCGGCGGAACGGGGCTCGGCCTGTCGATCGTCCACGGCATCGTGACGGATCACGGCGGAACGATCGAAGTCGATACGCGGCTCGGCAAGGGCACCCGCTTCCGCGTCCGCTTCCCTTCGCAGAGGATGCTCAGCTGATCGGCTCGCTCCAGGCTTGCCCTGGCCGCCAGGTTCCGGCGGCATGGGCCTTCACCTTGCGCCCGTCGAAGCTGATCCATTTTTGCGGCGCGAGCTCGATCACGACGCGATCGTCGCTCGCGAGCCGCGCGACGAATCCCTCGATGCCTTCTCGGCGGACGTTCTCGGGCTGCTCCGCGAGGACCTGCCGGGCGAGGGCGGGATAGAACCAGTCGGCATGGGCGGAGGGAGCGGCATGCACGGTCGCGAGGGTTCGCGCCGTCAGGGTCCGCTCGCCGGAGAAGGCGAGGATGACGCTGCTCTTCGGCCGGGCGCGCAGGGCGGCGACGCGCTTTCGCTTCGCGGTGCAGGTGACCCAGAAGCGGCCGTCGCGCCAGAGATAGAGATGCATGACGCCGACCGGCCAGCCATCGCGGGTCGACCAGACGACGGCGCATTCGCGGTTCTCGGCGAGCAGGGCCTCGCGCGCTTCTTCGTCGATCGTGTAGAGCGAGACGTCCTCGAAATCCTCGAGTCGATCCTCCATCGCGCGGGGCTCCTCGTCGCTGCGGCGGTTCGGTAGCGTCGACGCCGCGGGGCCGAGGATGGCGCCGCGCGGCGGGATCGTCGACGGGCGGGCGGCGTGTCGGCAGCGAGGAATGCGAGCGTGTCGGATCCGAGTCGAGGGGCCCCGGTCTTCGCTGCGCCGCATCGCATCACCGTCGTGTCCGGCCTGCCGCGGGCCGGCACCTCGCTCCTGATGCAGATCCTCGCCGCTGCCGCCCTGCCGATCGCCGACGACGCAGCGCGGCCCCCGGATCCCGACAATCCGCGCGGGTATTTCGAGCTGGCGGCCGTGAAGGCGATTCGCCGGGACGCCGGGTTTCTCGGCTCGTGTCAGGGGCGGGTCGTCAAGATCGTGAGCCCGCTCGTGCCCGACCTGCCGAGCGAGGGCGCCTATCGTTTCCTGTGCGTCGAGCGGGACATCGCAGAGATCCTCGCCTCGCAGCGGACGATGCTTCGGCGCCGGGGCGACTCCGCAGCGAGCGCCGCCGACGAAGCCGCGCTCGCGCGCGCCTATCAGGCCGCGAGCGCCCGAGCGCGTGCCTGGATCGACGCCGCGCCGGACGCACCGTCGCTCTTCGTCGCCCACGCCGAGCTGGTCGCGTCTCCGGTGCGGGAGATCGAGCGGATCGCCGCGTTTCTCGAGCGCACGAGCGCCGGCGTCGCAGGCTCGGCGGCGCGGCGGACGGCTTCGGATCCCGGGTCCGCGCGGAAGGCCGGGGAGCCCGAGGCGGTGGGTGCCCGAGCGGCTCGGCGCCGACTCGCCCTGGCCGCCATGATCGCCGTCGTCGATCCGGCCCTCTATCGCAGTCGCGCCGACGGCTGAGCCTGCCAGTCCCGCAGCGGATCCCCGGCGTCCTTCTCGGGCGTCGGGAGGATCTGGCGCAGATGGTCTTCGAGGCGCCAGCCGCGGTGAGCCTCGCGCCGCTTCCACTGCTCCGGGTAGCCGAGCGAGACCTCCTCGAAGCGGACGCCGTCGACATGGCGCGTACACGGAATGTGGAGATGCCCCGAGACGACGACCTTCGCACCGAAGCGCCGATGCCAGTCCTCCGTCCGCCGCGTTCCGCACCAGACCATGAAGCGCGGGATCCCGGGCAGGATCGCGAGGCGCTGCTTCAGCGGAAAATGCGCGATCAGGATCGACGGATGATCGATCTCGCTGCGCGCCGCCTCGAGCCGCGCCGCGCTCAGCTCGCAGCGCGCCGCACACCACTCGCCGAAGCTCCCATACGGATCGGGATGCATCAGCAGCTCGTCGCTGCACATCAGATCCTCTTCCTGGGCCCAGGCGACCGCATCCTCGACCGCGATCTCGTCCGGGCGGAAGCTGTAGTCGTAGAGCAGGAAGAGCGGCGCCAGCAGATGCGGCCCGCCTTCGCCTTGCCAGATCGGGTAGGGATCCTCGGGCGTGAGGACCCCGCGCTGGCGGCAGAGCGCGACGAGCTCCTCGTAGCGGGCGACGCCGCGTTGGCCGGTCGCTCGAGGGACGGTCCAGAGCTCGTGATTGCCAGGGACCCAGATCAGTTGCGCGAATTTTCGGCCGAGGACTTCGAGCGCAAATTCGAGCTGCGCGACCGTATCCCCGACGTCGCCGCAGAGGATCAGCCAATCCTCGGGATGCGAGGGCAGGGCGAGGATCGCCTCCCGGTTCTCCTTGAACCCGACGTGCAGATCGCTGATCGCAAAGAGCTTCAAGGTCGTCTTCGCCTGCCGTGGTCCGAGGTCGCTTGGGCGGCTGCGGCCGATGCCGCACCGATCCGGGCCGCGTGCCGTGCGTCCCGTCGATCCGAACCGTCGCCGCTGCAGCGCTGCGCCGCAACCTTCGCACGCCGATCGTCTTCCGGGGCCGGCGAGCGAGCCGCTATCGTCCGCTCGCACCGAAACGCGGAGGCGCTCTCTTGAAGTTCGGCATCTTCCACGAGCTCGCGAC
>CAUJGH010000404.1 GCA_963169575.1 Myxococcota bacterium
GCTCCGCAAGGAGGACGGCACGATCGACCATACGCTCGTGACCTTCCTGGTCCACCGCGGCCGCGTGCTCGAGCGTTACCTGCCCCAGCCTGGCGCGGACGATCGCTTGCTCGCGGACCTCGAGGCCCTCGCGGATTCCGAAGGCAGCGACGCGCCGGCGCCCTGAGCGCGCGGGCGCCTCGTTGGGGCCCCAGCGCGCGTTCCGACGCCCCGGGCGCCCCGGCGCGCTTTCGCCTCGGTTTCGCTCGGGCGGGAGCGCCGCTAGATTCGGCGACCTGCATGAGCGTGCTCGCCGATTTCCATCCCGCGGTGCGACGTTGGTTCGAGGGCCGATTCCCGGAAGGGCCATCGGCGCCCCAGCGCGCCGGCTGGCCCGCGATCGCCCGCCGCGAGCATACGCTGATCGCCGCGCCGACCGGATCGGGCAAGACGCTCGCGGCCTTCCTCGTCTGCATCGACGAGCTCTATCGCCGCTCGCTCGCGGGTGCGCGCTTCGGCTGCTCGCCGGACGCGCCCTTTCGGCTCGAGTCCGAGCCCGCGGCGCCGCCGGCGCGGCGGGCGCAGGAGCGGGTGAGGCCGCCGGGGATCGAGGTCGTCTACGTCTCGCCGCTCAAGGCCCTCGCGGCCGACATCCAGGAGAACCTCGCGCGGCCGCTGCGGGAGATCGAGGCGACTGCGCGCGCGATGGGGCTGCCGGTGCCGGAGATCCGGGTCGCGCTGCGCAGCGGCGACAGCTCGCCGGCGGAGCGCGCGGCGCTCGTGAAGACGCCGCCGCAGATCCTCGTGACGACGCCGGAGTCGCTCTATCTGCTGCTGACGTCGGCGCGTGGGCGCGAGGTCCTGCGGCCGGTGCGCACGCTGATCGTCGACGAGATCCACGCGATGGCCCGCGACAAACGCGGGGCGCATCTCGCCCTCTCGCTCGAGCGGCTCGAGGCGCTCGCCGATCAATCGCCGACGCGGATCGGGCTCTCGGCGACCCAGCGCCCGATCGAGCGGATCGCCCGGCTGCTCGTCGGCGCCGGGCCGGATCGCATCGACGCGAGCGGCGCTCCGCGCTGCGCGATCGTCGACGTCGGCCATGCCCGGGCGCTCGATCTCGCCGTCGAGCTGCCGGGGAGCGAGCTCGAGGCGGTCGCGTCAGGCGAGCAGCAGGGCGAGGTGCTCGCCCGGATCGCAGGCGAGGTCGAGCACCACCGTACGACGCTCGTCTTCGTGAATACCCGTCGCATGGCCGAACGCCTCGCGCATCAGCTCGCCGAACGCCTCGGCGAGGAAGGCGTCGCCGCGCATCACGGCAGCCTCTCGAAGGAGCGCCGGCTGCGCGTCGAGACCGCGCTGCGCGAGGGCCGCCTGCGCGCACTCGTCGCGACCGCCTCGCTCGAGCTCGGCATCGACGTCGGCCCCGTCGAGCTCGTCTGCCAGATCGGCTCGCCGCGCAGCATCGCGACGTTCCTGCAGCGCGTCGGCCGCTCCGGCCATTTCCTCGGCGGGCTGCCGAAAGGCCGGCTCTATCCGCTCTCGCGCGACGAGCTCGTCGAATGCGCGGGTCTGCTGCGCGCGATCCGGGCCGGGCGGCTCGATCGCCTGCATCCGCCCGAGGCGCCGCTCGACATCCTCGCCCAGCAGATCGTCGCCGCCTGCGCTGCCGAGCCCTGGAAGGAAGAGGCCCTCTTTCGCTGCTTTCGCGCCGCTGCGCCCTATGCCGCGCTCTCGCGGGAGACCTTCGACGAGGTCGTCGAGCTCGTCTCGGACGGCCTCGAGACGGGCCGCGGGCGCCGCGCGGCCTGGGTTCATCGCGACCGGATCGGCGGCATGCTGCGGGCACGCCGGGGCGCGCGGCTCGCGGCGCTGACGAGCGGCGGCGCGATCCCCGACGTCGCCGACTACCGCGTCGTCGCCGATCCCGACGAGACGTTCATCGGGACCGTGGGCGAGGATTTCGCAATCGACAGCCTGCCCGGCGACGTCTTCCTGCTGGGGAGCGCGACCTGGCGGATTCGCCGCGTCGAGGCCGGCAAGCTCCGCGTCGTCGACGCCGAGGGCGCCTCGCCGAACATCCCCTTCTGGGCGGGCGAAGCGCCAGCCCGGACCGAGGAGCTCTCGGACGAGGTCTCGGCACTGCGCGCGGCGCTCGAGCCGCTGCTCGCCCGGGGCGACGAAGCGGGCGCACGTGCCTGGCTGCAAGCCGAGGCGGGCCTCGCCGAAGACGCCTGCGAGCAGATCGCGCGCTACCTCGCCGTCTCGCGCGCCGCGCTCGGCTGCCTGCCGACCGGCGATCGACTCGTGCTCGAGCGCTTCTTCGACGACGCCGGCGGCATGCAGCTCGTGCTCCATTCGCCGCGCGGCGGGCGGCTCAACCGCGCGCTCTGTCTCGCGCTGCGCAAGAAGTTCTGTCGCAATTTCAACTTCGAGCTGCAGGCGGCGGCGAACGACGACGCGATGGTCCTCTCGCTCGGGCCGCATCACAGCTTCCCGCTCTCCGACGTCCCCCACTTCCTCTCGTCGAACGGTCTCGAGGACACGCTGCATCAGGCGGTGCTCCCGACGCCGATCTTCACGGCGCGCTGGCGCTGGAACCTGTCGCGCGCCCTCGCGATCCTGCGCTTCCGCGGCGGCAAGAAGAATCCGCCCGCGATCCAGCGCATGGAGGCCGACGATCTCATGGCCGCCGTCTTTCCCCAGGCCGCTGCCTGTCAGGAGAACGTCGCCGGACCGATCGAGATCCCGGACCATCCGCTCGTCCGCCAGACGCTGCACGACTGTCTGACCGAAGCGCTCGATGCCGAGGGCCTCGCGAAGCTCGTCCTGCGCATCGAGTCCGGCGACCTCGCGATCCACTGCGTCGACACGACCGAGCCGTCGCCGCTCGCCCACGAGATCCTGAACGGCCGGCCTTTTACCTATCTCGACGACGCCCCCCTCGAAGAGCGCCGCACGCGCGCGGTGCGCATGCGCCGCGGCCTGCCGGTCGAAGAGCGCGATCTCTCGCGGCTCGATGCCGAGGCGATCGCCCGGGTGCGCGAGCAGGCGCGGCCGGCGCCGCGAGACGCCGAGGAGCTCCACGATCTCTTGCTCGGGACTGGTCTCTGGCGCGCGGCGCCCGAATGGCGGCGGGATTTTCGTGCGCTCGAGGCCCAGGGCCGAGCGTTCGCGTTCGAGGTGCGGGGCGGCGCCGAATTCTGGGCAGCGCGCGAGCGATGGGCGTGGATCGCGGCGCTTCATCCCGTTGTTTCGCTCCCGGTCGCCGCGGAATCGGGCTGCCCAGCGAGCGCGATTCCTGGCAGCGTGGATGGAGCGCGCTTCCCTGGAATGGCTGCGGGCCTGGCGAGCGCAGACGATACGACGCCGATCGCCGAGGACGCCGCGATCGCCCATGTCCTGCGCGGGCATCTCGAAACGACCGGTCCGATCGACGCGGCGGCCCTCGCGGCGCGCCTCGCGCTGCGGACGGGGCTCGTCGAGATCGGCCTCGCGGCGCTCGAGGCGGAGGGGTTCGTCCTGCGTGGACGCTTCGAGGACGCCGAGGGCGGCGGGAGCGAATCGAGGGGCGAGCAGGTCTGTGCGCGGCGCCTGCTCGCGCGGATCCACGCCGATTCCCAGCGGCGTCTGCGCGCTTCGATCGAACCCGTCTCGGCGCAGGATTTCCTGCGCATGCTCTTCACCTGGCAACATGTCGCCGCGGGCACGGCGCTCGAGGGCGCGCCCGGCCTCGCGCAGATCGTCGAGCAGCTGCAGGGGTTCGAGGTCGCGGCGGGCGCCTGGGAGGGCTCCGTGCTGCCTCGGCGCCTGCGCGACTACCGTCCGGAATGG
>CAUJGH010000405.1 GCA_963169575.1 Myxococcota bacterium
GCGATCGAGCAGCGCGACGCGGACGCGCAGCGTCGGCGCGGCATGGGCGCCGGCGGGCAGGCTCGACTCGCCGACCAGCGGCTCGACGCGCTGCGAATTGGGGCGCACACCGACGCCGCGGACGCGAACGCCGATGCGGGCGAGCAGCGAGACGCGCTCGCGCGAATCCGATTCGCGCCCCTCCATCGCATCGCTCGCCGCGATCCGGCAGACGTCGAGCGCGTCGAGCAGCAGATTCACGAGATCCTGATCGACGTCGAGATCCCCGTTGCGGATCGCCGCGAGCAGGTCCTCGAGCGCGTGCGCGACTTCGGCCAGCGCGTCGTAGCCCAGCGCCTGCGAATCGCCCTTGAGCGTATGGCAGACCCGAAAGACCGTTCGCAGGCTCTCCGAGTCGAAGGGATTGCGCTCGAGATGGAGCAGCGCCTGCTCCATCGCGGCGAAGCCCTCGGCCGATTGCTCGGCGAAGGCCGCGCGGAGGTTCTCCGCCATCTCGCGCTCGTCGGCTTCGTCCATCGCTAGACCTGCTTGACCCAGGCGCTGCCGTCGCCGGTATGGAACTGGACCTTCCGCCCCCGCTCGCCGCCCGTCTCGACCGCGACGATCGGAATGCGCGCCTCGATCAGACGGCGCAGGGCGATCTCGACGTTTTCGACCCCGAGGCGGCCGCCGTCGGGCTCGTTCCCGCGCAGCACGCCCGCTCCGCCGAACACCTTCGCCCGCAGTCCGCTCGCGCTCGCCCCCAGCGCCCGGATGCGCTCGATCATCAACGCGATGCCCGTGTCGCCATAACGGGCGGGATCCCGGGCACCGACGCCCGGCGCCCGCGGCAGAACGAAGTGGATCATGCCGCCTGCCCCCGTCGTCGGATCCCAGAGCCCGACGGCGACACAGGAGCCGAGGATCGTGACGACACGAAGGTCCTGGGCATGCGCGAGCACCCGCCCCGGATGGAGATAGGCCGCGGACACCTCGCCCGGGTTCTCGACGCGGGCGGCCGTCATCCGGCGCCCCCGCCGCCCGGCGCCGCGTGAATGACGTCCGGCAACATCGACGCCGTATAGAGCGCGACGCCCGCTTGCTCGCCGAGGAGCGCCAGCAGCTCGTGGTCGATCGGCTCGAGGCCCGGCTTCTGTGGAAGCAGGCCGTAGATCGCGAGCGCACCGACCACTCCGCCGCAGACGCGCAGCGGAATGCAGGCCGAGAGGCCCCGATCCTCCGAAATCGCCATCGCCGCCGCGTCCGTTCCGGACTCCTCCGAGCGCACGAACGCCTGCCCGAATGCCAATGCGCGCCCGATCCGGCCGACGCCCGGGACGACGCCCTCGAAGGTCGAAGGGTCCACCCCGGCTGCGCGCAGCACCGAAACCCGCGCGGTCGCGGGATCGAGCCCCAGGACCGCGACCTCCTCGGAACCGATCAGGTTCGCGACGATCTCCTCGATGACGTCGAGCACTTCGTCGCGGTCGCCCGCGCCGTGGAGGCGATAGGTCGCGACGTAGAGGTTCGCCAGATTGGTGGTCTGCGCCTCGAAGTTCGCGTAGCCCTCCAGCATCGCCTCGTTCTCGGCCTCCATCGCTCGAAGCGAGCTCCGCAGTCGATCGACCTCCTGGCCCAGCAGATCGCGCTCGTCGCAGGCGGCCGCCAGCTGCTTCTCGAGCCGATCGCGCTCGAACTCCGACGATTCCAGCAGCGCTCTCAGGCGATCCGATTCCCGGATCGCGCGATCGATGCAGACGCGCGTCTCCCGCTGCACGCGGCGCACGAAGTCGAATCGGGCCTTCTCGCTGTCGACGTCCATCGTGCTCTCCGACCGGCCTAGCCGATCAGGTTCTCGATCTTGCGAAGCAGCTCCGGACCGTCGACGGGCTTCGTCGCGTAGTCGTTGCAGCCGCTCTCGTAGCCCTCTTCGACGTTGCACGGCTCGCCCCGGGTCGTGACGAGGACGACCGGGATGTGGCGCGTCTGCGGATTCGCGCGGAGCGCCCGGCAGACCTCGAACCCCGTCATCGTCGGCATGATCACGTCCATGACGATGAGGTCCGGCATCTCGGCGCTCGCCAGCTCGAGGCCTTCGTCGCCGTCGGCAGCGACGACGACCTTGTAGAGGCCGGATCGCTCGAGCACGAGTCTCTCCGAGAGCAGAGCGACCTTCGAATCGTCCACGAGCAGGATCTTCTTCATTTCCGACCTCCCGATTGATCCGTCTTCCGAGGCGCGCGAGCCGGCCGCCCGTCCCGTGCGTTCGCCGATCAGAGATCGTCTCCGCCCGCCTCGGCGCGATGTTTGGCGATCAGCTCGAGCGCGAGCGAACGCAACACCTTTCCATCGATCGGCTTCGTCACGAAGCCCGAGGCGCCCCGCTTCAGCGCCTCGTCGCCGACCGATGCGTCGCCCTCGGTCGTCACCATCACGATCGGGATCTGTCTCGCCGCCGGGTTTTCGCGGTGGAGTCGCAGGAGCGTCAGGCCGTCCATCACCGGCATGTTGATGTCGACGAAGGCGATGTCGAAGGACTCCTCGGTCAGGAACCGCAGTCCTTCCATTCCGTCCTTCGCACAGACGAACTCGACGTCTCCGAGCTGGCGGACGCTCATCTGGACGAGTCGCCGAACGACGAGGCTGTCGTCGACCACGAGGATTCTTGCCTGGATCTTCATTCGTCCCCCTCGCGCTCCGCGCGATCCGAACCGCCGACGTGGATCCGATCGATCCCGTCACGGAAGCCGTCATGGAGCTCGCTGCAGTAGAGCGCCTGGCCGCCGAGGCCGCCGACCATTTCGCAGAGCTCGCGGTCGGAGGACGTCAGCTGCTCCTTCTGCGGCAGCAGATCGAAGACCGCGATCGCACCGACGACTCGGTCGCCCGCGCGCAATGCGATGCAGGCAGAGAGCTCCGATTCGCGAGCGGGATCGGGGTCGGGATCGGACGCGATCGCGCCGGAATCGCCGTCGGCTTCCGCCGCGTAGAAGGATCGCCCGGATGCCAGGACGCCCTCGACGATCGACCACGCCGATCGCCCGCGACCGATCCACGCATCCCCTGCGAACGAGAAGAGCACCTCAGGCCGTGCCCCCGAAATCGACGGACGCGTCCAAAGGACGACGACCTGCTCCGAGCCGATCAGGTTGGCCAGGATCTCCCGAAGCGCATCGACGATCGCCTCGCGCGAGATCGAAGCGCTGAGCTGCGAAGCCGATACGTAGAAGCGACCGACCTCCGTCTGCAGGCGGGCCTCCGCGCCCTGGCTCTCGTCGAGCCTCGCCTGCATCCGGTCGAGCGAGAGGCGGAGCCTCTCCGCTTCTCCGAGCGCGGCTTCACGCCCGCCCAGCACGTCCGCGCATTCGTCGCGCTCGGTCAGCGGAGCACGCAGACTCGCCGAAGAAACTTCCGAAATCGCCTGGCCGCGTGTCGCCATGATCGCCCCCGATGACCGCGCCGAATCCGAGCCCGGGGCGGATCGAATGATCCGCGGGCTCGTCGATCGGCGAGGGTCCCGCCCCCACGATTCGGCACTTTCACCGATGCGCGGCAAACTCTCGGCGGAGATTTTCGAAGCGGACTTGAGGCGATTCGATTCGATCCGCGGCGCCCGTCTTCGAGATGCCTCGAACCGGGTTACACCGAATCGCGTATTGACGAACATGCACCATCCGGATCGCGCCGCGGACCACCGGGACCCGCCCCGTTCCGAGCCCGTCGGCTCACCGGATTCGGAGCATCCGCATCCGATTCGCTGGCATCACCGCTTTCGGGTCATGTTCAATCGCACCCGATTTCGAGATAGTGCGGCCCGTGTCGAACGTGCCGAAGCGAGCTCTCCGAAGAACTTCGAAGCCCGATCGTTCGCGAGCACGCGATGCGAGTCGTGGCGCTTGAGGCCCGACCGTCCGCTCGTTCTCGTCGTCGAAGACGATCGGCTGACGCGCGAAATGTCGAGCGAGTGCATCCGCGCCGCGGGGATGCGCGTCGTCCAGTGCGAGTCGGGGGATTCCGCGCTCGAGCTGCTCTCCGAGCAGCGGCCGGATCTCGTCCTGCTCGATCTCGCGATGCCGGGCATCTCCGGGATCGAGACGCTTCGCGCGATCCGGCGTGATCGGGCGCTCCGAGAACTCCCGGTCATCGTCGTGACCGGGCATGGAGATCTGCCGACGATCCAGCTCGCCTATCAATCGGGCGCGACGGATTTCGTCAACAAGCCGATCGTGCATCCGATCCTCGTCGCGCGGATCCGCTACATCCTGAAGTCGAGCGCCGCGTTCGAGAAGCTCGATGCCGCCCGCCGTTCGCTCGAGGATGCCCAGCGGCTCCTGCGCAGCGGGAGCTGGGAATGGGACGGCCGGACCGGACGTCTCTGGATCTCCGAGAGCCTGCGATCGATGCTCTCGCTCGGTCACGAAACCAGCGCGCCGACCCATCTCGGGGATCTCGTGCGCTGGGTGCATCCCGAGGAGCGCTCGTCCGCCGCGACCCGGTTCCAGTCCTGCTTCGACTCCGGCGCCGAGGTGCTGCTGGATCACCGTCTCCTGACGACCGAAGGCGAGATCCTGCACGTTCGGCAGCAGGTGGCCCGGCTCGTCGGCGACGAGGGGGACGTACTCGGCCTCCAGGGCGTGATCCTCGATCGAACGACGGAGGAGCGCGCGTTTCGCCAGGCGGATCTCTTCGAGCATTACGATGCGGAAACGGGGCTGCCGAACCGCCGATTGCTGCTGGAACGCCTCGATCGGGCGATCGATGCGGCGGTGCTCGCGGGCAATCGGGTCGCGGTCGTCTGCCTGGAGCTCGAGCGGGCCTCGGACTTTCGATCTTCGCTCGACGAGAGCGCACATCAGGCGCTCCTTCGTGCCATGGCCGAGCGTCTTTCGAGCGCGGCGCGCGATTCGTCGATCGCCGCGGCCGCGGGGCGACGACCGCGAACCTGGGTTGCCCATGCGCGAGATACGCGGTTCGCGGTCGTTGTGTCGAGCTTCCACGAGTCGGGCGATGCGCTCGGGCTCGCAGAGCGGATGCGGGAGGCCCTGGAAGAGCCGTTCGAGCTCGATGCGCTCGGCGGCTTCGTCGGCAGTCCCGTCTGCGCCGGCATCGCCCTCTCGCCCGGCGATGGCATCCGGCCGGGCGATCTGCTGCGCGCAGCGGAGTCGGCGCTGGACGCGGCGCGGGGAGGATGCGGACTGATGGCTTCGAGTCCGGAGCGGCTCGAGCAGATCGAGGCGATGCTGATCCGGGAAGCCGGCTTCTACCGCGCCTTCCGAAGCGGCGACCGCGCGGTGGGATTCGCTCCGATCGCGTCGCTCTCGAGCGGCCGAGCGGTCGGCCTCATGGCGCGGGCCGTCCTGCCCGGCGACGTGGGGGGGGCGCCCGCCGTGGTCGACGCGGAGCTCGCGCGGCGCTCCGGGTGGGGGAGTGCGCTGGCGCGGTGGCTGATAGCAGAGGCCTGCGACCGGAGCCGGGACTGGAAGCACGCTTCTCGCGGCTCCGTTCGGATCTGCGTCGACGTTCCGGCGAGCTGCATCCGGCGGCCGGATTTCGTCGCGAACCTCGAGGCGCTGCTGCGAAAATCGGAGCGGGCTCCGGGAACGCTCGAGATCGGCGTCTGCGAAGCCTCGCGGGCCGAGCTCGATCCCGAGCTCGTCGCGTCGATCGATGCGATTCGCCGGATCGGTGTTCGCATCGCCCTCCCCCTCTTCGGCCCGCATCCGGAGGGGCTCACGCGCCTCCTCGAGCTGCCCTGCGACGCCCTGCGGATCGACTGCACGGGCTTCGCGAGCCTCGTCGAATCCCGCTGCTCCGGGCCCGACTGGATCATGGCGCTCGTGGCCATCGGACGCGCGAGAGATGCGACGGTGGTCGCGACCGGCGTCGATTCGGTTCGGGCCTTGCACGTCTTCCGGCGCTGCGGAGTCGACCAGATCGAGGGCCCGATCATCGGCGCGCCCGTCGAGTCGAGCCGGGTCGCGGAGTGGCTCGAGCGGAATCTGCTCCCCGCCGCGGAATCCCGTACCGGATCGATCAACGCCGAGGAGGATTAGTCGATGAAGGACGTCTCGGGACCCGAGGTCTTGATCTTCGAAGAGCAGCAGGGACCGCTCGCCCTCGTCGCTCTCGAGCTCGCGCGAAGCGGCTACCCGGTCAGCTATGCGCCTCTATTCGACGAGGCGCGATTGATGGCCTCGGAATGGGCGGAGAGCGTCCGGGTGCTCGTCTTCCCGGCCGATCTCGAGGAGAGGCCGCTCGCCTTCGTGATCGGCGCGCTGAAGTCGGTTCCGAGGCTCGTCGTCGCGGGCGATTCGCCCGTCGATGGGCGCGCGTCGAACCTATTCGACCTCGGCGTTTCATGGGGCGTCTTCGGACCCCGTCTGACCGAGCGGCTTAGCAGGGTGCTCGACGTCTCGCTCGAACTCGCGCCGATCGTCTTCGGACAGACGCCTTTCGTCGAGACCGCGCTCGGGGTCCGCGTCGAAATCGCGGGCGATCCCGCGAGCCGGCAACCCGGCCGGATCCGGATCCTGAGCCGCAACGGGGCCTTCATCGAAACCGGGCTGCAAGCGCCGGCCGGCGGCCGCATCGAGATCGAGCTGGACGAAGGAAGCCCGGAGCGGCTCCGGGGCCGCGTCGCCCTCCGGAACGGTGCCGACTCACCGACGCTGCAACGCTGGCCGTGCGGGCTCGCCGTCTCGCTCAGCTTCTCGAGCGACGAGACGCGCAGACAGGTCCACGAACGGATCGACGCGGATCCCGAGGCGTTCCGATTGATCGGCTGAGCGGA
The DNA here is from genome assembly GCA_963169575.1 of Myxococcota bacterium. GTDB lineage: Bacteria > Myxococcota_A > UBA9160 > UBA9160 > UBA4427 > UBA4427. The sequence goes on from CAUJGH010000405.1 coordinate 6,770, forward strand.
GCGTCGAAAAGCCGGGCGATCAGCGCGGGACGAGCCGAACCGGTATCGGCTGATGCCCCAGGCTGCCCGGGAGCGGCGGATAGATCGCGCCCGCGACCCGCTCGAGCCGCCGTGCGCGACCCAGCAGGACCCGCACCGCCGTCGCACCCTCGAGCCGCGCGAGCATCGCTCCCGGACAAACATGGGAGCCCGCGCCGAAGGCGAGATGCGCGCGCGGATCTTCGCGGTCGAGGCGGAATTCCGCGGGAGCCGAATGCTGCGCATCGTCGCGATTGCCCGAGCCGATGCCCATCTCGACGGTCTCGCCCTTGCGAATCAGGACCCCACCGATCTCGACGTCGCGGGTCGCGATGCGGGTCGTGCGCTGGACGGGCGAATCGTGGCGCAGGGACTCCTCGAGATAGGCGGCGATCAGCGAGCGGTCGCCGTCGAGGCGCGCATGGAGATCGGGATCCTGGACGAGGCGGTTCATGAGATGGGCGAGGAAGGAGCGCGTCGTGTGGACACCGGCCTGGACCATGAAATGGAGCTGCGTCGCGAGCTCGGCATCCGAGAGCGGACGGCCCTCGATCTCGGCCTCGAGCAGGACCTTGAAGACGTGGTTCGTCGGCTCGGGCAGCGCCCGCTGCTCCGCGATGCGCGCCCGGAAGTAGACGTGACTCGCAGGCCCCTCCGCCGGAACGCCCGGCGTCGCCGGCCGCGTCATCATCGTCCCGTCGCTCGACCACTGCATGAAGAGCTCGACCGCCTCGCGCTCGAGTCCCATGATGTGTGCCATCGCGAAGGCGGGGATCGAGAGCGCGTACTCGCCGTGCAGATCGCCGCCGCCCTTCGCGAAGAGACCATCGAGCAGCCGGTTGCATTCGGCCTCGAGGATCGGCTCGAGCACGCGCACCCGATGCCAGGCGAAGATGGCATTGAAGAGCCGGCGGATACGGCCATGTCGCGGCTCGGGAATCTCGGAGAGGAAGTGCTGATCGGCGGGAATCGAGGCGCAGCCGGCGGGAATGCCCGTGATCGGGCCGAGCTCGGCGCGAAACGTGTCGACGTCGACGAGCGCCGCCTCGACGTCGGCATGACGCGAGAGGTACCACGCGCCCGAAGGCGTCCGGTAGACGGGCTGCTCGGCACGGATCCGCGCGAGCAGATCGAAGGGCACACCCTCGTCGACGAAGCGCCGATCGTGGGGATCGAAAGCGATCGCGCTCGGCTCGCTCGTCATGCCTGCTCCTTCGCGCTCCCGCGACGACCCTCCGGCCGCGATGCACGCGGCTCCCGAGGCGTCCGGGCGAAGCATAGTGGAGCCGATCGACCCGCAGCCCGGCCCTCCTGGAGATTCTTCGTCATGCAATCGTCCCGGGCGTCCGGCATCATCGCCGACATCAACACCAACGCCAACACCAACACCGAAGCCGATGCCGACGCCTCGCGGTCCGCGGCGATCCAGGAGACGACGCCCATGAGCATCGACGTTCTTCGCCCAGGCCATGTCGCCGTCGTCACCGGCGCCGCGAGCGGCATCGGCGCGGCCCTGGCCGCTGCCTTCGGCGCCG
>CAUJGH010000406.1 GCA_963169575.1 Myxococcota bacterium
ACGAGATCGCTTCGCTCGCACGCAATTTCAACGAGATGCAGGTCGCCCTGGCCGCGCGCACCGGCGCGCTCGAGAAGGCGGTGCAGGATCTCCGGACGGCAAACGCGAATCTGCTTCAGGCGCGTGAAGGGCTCGATCGTGCCGAGCGGCTGGCGCTCGTCGGCAGTCTGGCGGCGGGCGTCGCGCACGAGGTCGGGAATCCGATGGGGGCGCTGCTCGCCTTCCTGGATCTCGCGGGCCGGGATCCCGGGCTCGGCGATCCGGGTCGCCACGCCATCGTGCGTGCGGCCGAGCAGGGCGAGCGCGTGCGCGTGATCCTGCGACAGCTCCTCGACTTCTCGCGTCCGCCGCGGATCGAGCGGGGATCGCTCGATCTCGCCGATGTCGTCCGGCGGGTCGTCGAGCTCGTCTCGACCCAGCACGCCGCCGACGGCATCGCATTCGAAGTCGCGATCGACGCGGCCACGCCGCCGGCCCGCGGCGACCTCGGACTCGCGCTCCAGGTGCTGCTGAACCTGGCGTTGAACGCGGTCGCGGCGGTCCGGGACCGCGAAGTCCGCCGCATCCGGTTCGAGGTCGGGCCGGGCCTGCGCCGTCGGCGCGAGGGCGACGCCCGCTCGGGTGGGTCGCCCGGGCGGATCGACAGCGTGGTTTGCCGCGTGCTCGATTCCGGAGCGGGGGTCTCGGCCGAGCATGCCGATCGGATCTTCGATCCGTTCTTCACGACGAAGGCGCCGGGCGAAGGCACGGGGCTCGGTCTCGCGAACGCCCGTCGTCTGGCGGAGGAGATGGAGGGCGACGTCGAACTTGAGCCCGGGCCGGGGCCGCTCGGGGGCGCCTGCTTCCGTTGGGTGCTTCCGCTCGACGCGGAAGCCGTCGCCGGTCGCGGGATCCGCGAAGGCGTGCCGGCTCAATCCCGAATGTCGTAGTCCTTCAACTTGTACAGCAGCGCTCGGTGGCTGATCTCGAGCAGCTTGGCGGCGTGGGTGCGATTGCCTCCCGTGCGGGCGAGGGCGCGGCGGATCAGGTCCGCCTCGAAGTCGCGGCGGGCGCGGCGCATCGAGAGATCCTCGGCGACGCCCTCGCTCAGGGCGCTGCTCTTGCCGCCGGCGGAACGGGCGCCCGATCCGAGCTGCACCGCCGTCGGCAGCGCAGCGATCTCGACGACGTCTCCGTCGGTCAGGATCACCGCCCGTTCGATCAGGTTCTCGAGCTCGCGCACGTTTCCGGGCCAGTCGTAGGCGACGAGCCGCGCGAGCGCCGGATCGGAGACGCGACGAACGTTCTTCGCGAGCGCCACGCGGAAGCGGGCCAGGAAATGATCGACGAGCAGCGGGATGTCCTTGCGGCGCGCGCGCAGCGGCGGGACCTCGAGGCGCACCACGTTGAGGCGATAGAACAGATCCTCCCGGAAACGCCCGGCCTCGATCTCGCGGGCGAGATCCCGGGCCGTCGCCGCGATCACGCGCACGTCGACGGACTGGGACTTCGAGTCGCCCACGGGCCGGATCTCCTCTTCCTGGATCGCTCGCAGCAGCTTGACCTGAAGGGCCGTCGGAAGCTCCGCGATCTCGTCGAGGAACAGTGTCCCGCGATGCGCCTCGGCGAAGAGACCGCGATGGGCGCGGGATGCGCCGGTGAAGGCGCCCTTCACATGTCCGAACAGCTCGCTCTCGAGCAGGTTCTCGGGAATGGCGCCGCAGTTGACCGCGACGAAGGGCGCGTCGCGCCGCGGCGATTGCGCATGGATCGCGCGCGCGATGACCTCCTTGCCCGTCCCGCTCTCTCCCGTGACGAGCACGGTCGATTTGTAGGCCGCCGTGCGCTCGAGCAGCTCGAGCAATCCGATCATCTCGTCGGATGCCGCGACGATCGCACGGTCGCCGACGCTTCGGGACATCTCGCGCTGGAGCAGCAGGTTCTGGCGCCGCAGGCCTTCGCGCTCGGCGGCCTTGCGGAGGGTGAGGCGGATCTCGGCGGGCTGGAACGGCTTCGCGAGATAGTCGTAGGCGCCGCGCTGGATGGCCTCGATGGCGAGGTCCTCGGTGCCGTGTGCCGACATGAGGATGATCGGGATCCCGGGCCACTGGCGCGTGATCTGCGGAATCAGGTCGAAGCCGTCGATTCCGGGCATCCGGAGGTCGCAGAGGATCGCGTCGACGGGCGTGATCTCGAGCAGCTCGAGCGCAGCCTGGCCGTTCGAGGCGGTCCGCACGACGTAGCCCTCGGCGGCGAGCAGGAGATCGAGGCTCTCGCGCAGGGCCGCGTCGTCGTCGACGATGAGGATGTTCTGGAACATGGATTCTTCCCGATCCGGCCGGAGGTTCTGCGGCCCGGATGCATGCCCGATGCCGCTGCCCCGCGCGCCTCGGAGCCTGATCGGCCGACGGGCTGCCCCCCTGAACCCGATTGCGGGCCGGGGAAATGCCTCGCCCGGAACCGGCCGCTTCGGGTCGGCTGCCGCCTTGCAATCGTGATCCGCCGCACCAAGAAGCCGCGCCGACCTACCTCAAGTCCCTGAAAGAGCGGTCCGATACGCGGTCGGTCGGACCCGACCAGCGTGGTGCGGGTCGCGGAGGATGATCGGTGGCCACGAATCAAGTCCAGAGATTCCGGGAGAATCTCATGATGAGCAAAGCGGAGCTCGCCCGAAAGGCGGGGCTCTCGACGCTCACGATCGATCGCGTGGAAGCCGGCCGGCCGTGTCGCCTCGATACGAAGCGCAAGATCCTGCTGGCGCTCGAGCTCAAGGTCTCCGACAAGGATCGGGTTTTCGGCGGCGTGGACGACGAGCCGTCGATGGGTCATCCGGGCAGCGCCAGCCACTCGGGCTACCGGCAATAGGAACGCGGAGGGGATCCTCGCAATGAACATTTCTCTACCGGGCTTCGGAAGGGCGACGGTGATCGGGCTCGACATCGGGTCCCACTCGGTCAAGGCCGTCGAGATCGCACGCAAGAGCCGGGACAAGGGCTTCGATCTGCGCGCACTCGGTCAGGCGCCGCTCGCCCCCGAGTCGATCGTGCAGGGCGCGTTCCTGAATTCGGGCTCGATCGTCGAGGCGATCCGCGAAGCGATCGCCGATGGCCGCATCAAGGGCAAGGACGTCGCCGCTTCCGTCTCCGGTCACTCCGTGATCGTCAAGCGCGTCCACCTGCCGCAGATGAGCCGCGAGGAGCTCGAAGGCCAGATCCAATGGGAGGCCGAGCAGTACATCCCGTTCGACGTGAACGAGGTCAATCTCGACTTCCAGATCCTGGCGGCGAATCCGGAAGAGGGGCAGATGGACGTGCTCCTCGTCGCGGCGAAGAAGGACCTGATCGACGACTACGTCCAGGTCATCACCGAGGCCGGTCTGAACCCGGTCGCGATCGACGTCGCGGCCTTCGCGGTCCAGAACGCCTTCGAGCTCAACTACGAGCAGGATCCCAACCGGGTGACGGCGCTCGTCAACATCGGAGCCCAGGTCGTCAACATCAACGTGATCCGGGGCGGCATCCCGGCCTTCACCCGCGACATCATGACCGGCGGCGCGCACTACACCGAGGAGATCCAGAAGGCGCTCTCGATCTCGTTCGAGGAAGCGGAGCGGATCAAGCTCGGCAACGCGCGGGACGGCGGTCAGGCCCTGGACGTGATTCCGCAGGAAGTCGAACAGGCGATGCGAAGCGTGTCGGACACGGTGATCGGAGAGATCTCCCGATCGCTCGACTTCTTCACCGCGACATCGGCCGACGCGCGCATCACGCGGGTCCTGCTGTCCGGCGGTGGAGCGCGGATCGCGGGCTTCGTCTCTGCGTTCAAGAGCCGGACCGGGATCGAGACGGAGATCATGAACCCGCTCGCACACATGGTCTCGGCGAAGGGCTTCGATCCCGACCGGCTGGCGGCCGTCGCGCCGAGCCTCGCCGTCGGGATCGGTCTCGCCACGCGGAGGGTCGAACGATGATGGTCGAGATCAATCTCCTTCCGCACCGCGAGGCGAAACGCGCCGCCGACATCCGCGAGACGATCGCGCTGCTCGTGCTCGGCCTGATCGTGCTCTCGGGCGCCGCCTTCTTCCTCGGGTCGAGCGCGAAGAGCGATCTCGCGCTCGCGAAGGCGAACGTCGCGCAGCTCGAAGCGGACATCGAACGCTACAAGCCGCAGCAGGCGCTGATCGCGAAGTTCAAGACCCGCAAGCAGCATCTGCAGGACAAGCTCGACGTCATCGACTCGCTCGAAAAGGCCCGCACCGGGCCGGTTCGCGTCCTCGACGAGATCTCCTCGCGGGTGCCCGACCGGCTCTGGCTGACCTCGATCAACACCAAGGGCAGCGAGATCCGGCTCAAGG
>CAUJGH010000407.1 GCA_963169575.1 Myxococcota bacterium
GCGAGCAGCACGGCCTGCGGCCGCGCGGGCCGCGCGCGAAAGGCCCGGAGCCGATCGACCGCGCCCGGCAGCGCGAACTGCGCGCTGCTCGCGCCGGCCGAGAAATGACCGCGGCGGACGCGACCCGCCTCTTCCATCTCGCGCAGCACGGGATAGATCGCGGCGAATCCGCCCGGAAGCGCTTCGCCGTCGAGCGACTCCCGGGACACGATCGCGTGTCGCTCGAGCAGGCCGAGCACTCTGCGATGCAGACGCTCGGTCGCCGAGCCTGCCTCGCCCGTCTTCGGCGCGCGCAGCGGCGCGACCAGCGACCAGCGGCCCGCGGTCGACGAAGGCGGCGCATGGCGCCCGGGGCGCCGCGGCCGCTTCGCGCGCGGTGCGCGGCGCGAACGCAGTGGAGCGAAGGTGTCGTTCGTGACGAGACCTCGCCAGACGAGCGCCCAGAGCGCCGCTTCGATCGTCTGGGCCGAGGTCCCCGGATCGCTCGCGCGGATCTCGCCGGCGATCTCGGAGAAGAAGGAGGCGCCGCGGCGCGCGAGGCCTGCGTGGATCTGCGTTTCGAGCGGCGCCAGCGTCTCGATCGCATCCGCCGCTGCGCCCGTCTCGCCGGGGCCCGCGCCCGCGAGCGCCTCGCGGCGATGGAGCGCGATGCGGCCGTCCCGCTCGCCGACGGCGCCCGCGCCGATCCAGACGAGTCGCCCCTCGCTGCCCGCGGCGTCGAGCATCGCAGGATCGAAGTCGGTGATGCGCGCGGGCAGGATCGCGCGCTCGAGCTCGGAGAAGGCGAGCGGCAATCCCTCGAGCCTTTCGATCGCCGCCTCGAGCTGCGCGCGCCCGCGGCGCGGGGCGGTGATCCCGTGCCAATCGAGCAGGAAGCGCGCGACGACCTCGCCCGGGACCGGCTCGATCTCCTCGCGCAGGCGCGCGAGCGTCTTCTTCTTGACCCGCCGCAAGACCTCCGGCTCGCACCATTCGCGTCCCTCGCGCCGCGGGTCGAAGGCGCCGGCGAGCAGTCGCCCGCGGCGCGCGAGCGAATCGAGCAGCGGCTCGAGGGCGGCGGATCGAAGGCCGTAGCGGGCGGCGAGCGCGGCGGTCTCGAAGCTCGCATGCGTCCGCGCGTGACGCAGGACGAGCTGCTCGAGCGGTGCATGCGCGGGCTCGAGCAGCGCGGCCGGCAGCCCCGGCGGCAGCGCGACGCCGAGGCCGTCGCGATAGGCGGCGGCGTCCTCGACCGCGATCCAGCGCATTTCGCCCGCCAGCTCGATCGCCACGATCCGCCCGGCGCGAACGAGCGCGTCGCGCGCGCGGGCGTAGTCGGCTTGCGCGCCAGCGAATCGCGCGGCGAGCGCGGTGTCGCTCGCATCGCCCGATCGGCGCAGGCGATCGTGGAGAGCATCGGCATGACGCGCCTGCGCCGCGGGATCGAGGCCCTGGAGCACGCGCTCGATCTCGTCGAGGGCGCGGGCATCGAGGAGCGCTCGCAGATCCGTTCCGCCGAGCAGCTCGCGCAGCAGGCTGCGATCGAGGACGAGCGCATGGCTGCGGCGCTCGGCGGCGGGCAGGTCAGGCTGATAGAGGAAGGTCGCGGTGTACGCGAAGACGAGCGAACGGGCGAAGGGCGAGGGCGAGCGCGTCTCGACGTCGCGGACGGCGATCTCGCCGGCCTCGATCCCGCGCAGCAGCTCGGCGAGGCTCGGGAGATCGAAGACGTCCTGCAGACAGCTGCGATGGGTTTCGAGCAGGATCGGGAATTCGGGGAAGCGGCGCGCGATCGCATGCAGGCTCTGGGCGCGCAGCCGCTGGGACCAGAGCGGCATGCGCGCGCCGGCGCGGCGCCGGGGCAGCAGCAGGGCGCGCGCGGCGTTCTCGCGGAACTGGGTCGCGAAGAGCGCCGAGTCCTCGAGCCCCGCGCAGACGAGCGTCTCGAGGGATTCGGGATCGGGGAGCAGGAGCGCGAGCGGCGGATGCTCGTCCGCGTCGGCGAAGCGGAAGAGGATGCCATCGTCGGTCCAGAGCGGATGGGCATCGGCGATGCCCCACTGCGCGAGGCGCTGCGCGATCGCGAGCGCCCAGGGCGCATGCACGCGCGCGCCGAAGGGCGACAGGATCGCGACGCGAAGATCGCCGAGCTCGTCGCGAAAACGCTCGATCACGATCTCGCGGTCGCTCGGCGCGGCGCCCGTCGCCGCGCGCTGCGCCGCGAGATGATCGAGCAGGTTGGCGATCGCGAACGGATCGAGCAGCGCCTGCCCGCGCAGCCAGGCCTCGGGATCGGCCTGCGCGGACAGCTCGCGGACGAAGCGCCCGAGTGCGCGGCCGAGCTCGATCGGCCGCCCGGGCCCGTCGCCGCGCCAGAACGGCAGGCGGCCCGCCTCGCCCGGCGCCGGAAAGACGAGCACGCGATCGCGCCCGATCTCCGCGATCCGCCAGCTCGAGGCACCGAGCGTGACGACGTCGCCCGGCTTCGACTCGTGCACCATCTCTTCGTCGAGCTCGCCGATGCGGGGCCCGTCCGGCGCGATGTGGACGGCGAACTGGCCCCGATCCGGAATCGTCCCGCCCGAGAGCAGCGCGATCCGGCCCGCACCGTCGCGGATCGAGAGGCGATCCGCCGCGCGGTCCCAATGGATGCGCGGCCGGAGCTCGGCGAAGTCCGCCGACGGGTAGCGGCCGGCCAGCATGTCGAGTACCGCCTCCAGGAGCCTGCGATCGAGCTCCGCATAACACGCGCAGCGCCGGATCAGCGCCTCGAGCGCACCGACCTCGATCGGTCCCTCGGCCACGATCGCGACGATCTGCTGGGCGAGCACGTCGAGGGCGTTCTTCGGCGGCGCGATCGACTCGACCTCCCCCGCCCGCATCCCGAGAGCGACGACCACGGCCTCGAGCAGATCGCCGCGATGTTTCGGGAAGAGCAGCCCGCGACTCGTCTGCCCGACCGCATGCCCCGCGCGACCGATCCGCTGGAGCCCGCGCGCGACCGCACCGGGGCTCTCGACGAGCAGCACGCGCTCGACCGCCGCCATGTCGATCCCGAGCTCGAGGGAGCTGGTCGCGACGATGCCCCGCAGCTCGCCCGCCGCGAGCGCGGACTCGATCTCGCGGCGCTTTTCCTGGGCGAGGCTGCCGTGATGGGCGCGGACGAGCGGCTCGCCGGCGAGGTCGTTGAGGGCGGCGGCGAGGCGCTCGCAGAGGGCGCGGCTGTTGGTGAAGACGATCGTGCTGCGGTGGGCGCGGATCTCGGCGAGCAGCTCGGGATGGATCGCGGACCAGAGGCTCGGCGGCGGCGCTTCGGCTTCGTTCGCCGGATCCGAAGCGCTCGCCGCGCGTCGCCTGCGCGCGCGGCCCCGCTGCTCGTCCGGCGCGTTCGCGGAGGGTCGGGAAACGGCGAGCCGGGACGGTTCGAGCCGGGTCATGTCCGGGACGGGGACGCGGATCTCGAGGGCGATCGCGGGCGGAGCGCTCGCGTCCACGATCTCGACTTCGCGATCGCCGCCGAGGAAGCGGGCGATCGCTTCGACGGGACGCGCCGTCGCCGAGAGGCCGATCCGCTGCGGATCGCCGGAGCGGCAGCGCCGGGCGACGCGTTCGAGCGAGAGCGCGAGATGGACGCCGCGCTTGCTGCCGGCGAGGGCGTGGATCTCGTCGACGATGATCGTCTCGACGGTCTCGAGGGTCGTGCGCGCCTTCGATCCGAGGATCAGGTAGAGCGACTCGGGGGTCGTGACGAGGATCTCCGCGGGATCGCGGGCCTGCAGGCGCCGGTCGCGCGGCGAGCTGTCACCGGTGCGGATCGCGACGCGGGGCGGGCGGAACGGGGCGGCGCCCGCGGCGCCCTGCTCCGCAGCGGTCGACCGCTCGGCCTCCGCGGCGATCCCGGCGATCGGTGCGCGCAAGTTCCGTTCGATGTCGGCGACCAGGGCCTTCAGCGGGGAGACATAGAGGACGCGAACGCCCCGCGGCGCGTCGGCGGGCCGCCGCCCGAGGCGGTCGATCGCCGCGAGGAAGGCGGCGAGGGTCTTGCCGCTCCCGGTCGGCGCGACCAGAAGCGCATGACGACCCTCGGCCAGCAGCGGCCAGCCGCGCTGCTGCACCGGCGTCGGCGCGGCGAATCGGCGCGCGAGCCAACCGCGGGTCGCGGGGGCGAAACATTCGGGGGAACCGGGCATGGACCGAAGCTAGCCTCGGCGCCGTCGCCGCGAGCCGGGCGGCACGGAGGCGGAGGGCGCGGGGCGGGGCGTGCGATCGGAGGCTCAGTCGAGCCTTCGATCGGCCGATCGTTCGGTGGGCAGGCCTGCTCCGGAGCGCACCGCGACCGGCACCGGACTCGGCCGGAATCGGCGAAGGCGAGCCGACTCGGGCCCGATCGGACCGCCCGGTCCCCGGCATGTCTCTTGCTCGCTTCGGGCCCGGCGGCGCCGCGGCGTTTCGCGCCGGCCGGGCGCACGGACGGACGACCTCGCGACCGCAACGATGGAGAAAAGATGCTCTCGAACCCGCTGCAATCCCGGCCCCGCGAAGCCCGCGACAAGGCCCTCGCCGTCAACCTCGATCCCCGGCGCTACGGGACCTTCGCCGAGATCGGTGCCGGCCAGGAGGTCGTGCGCTGGTTCTTCCGCGCGGGCGGCGCGGCCGGGACGATCGCGAAGAGCATCTCGGCCTACGACATGACGGTCAGCGATGCGATCTACGGCCCCTGCGATCGCTATGTCTGCCGCGAGCGACTCGAGAAGATGCTCGAGTACGAGTACGACCTCAATTGCGAACGCCTGCGCGAGCGCCGCGGCGACCAGACCGCCTTCTTCGCCTTCGCGGATACCGTCGTCGCGCGCAGCTTCCGCGGCAACCACGAATGCCACGGCTGGATGGGCGTGACCTTCCAATCCCATCCGCGCGACCAGGCGAGCCGGATCGTGATCCACGTCCGCATGCTCGACAGCGAGACGACGCTCCAGCAGGAAGCCCTCGGCATCGTCGGCGTCAACCTGCTCTACGGCGCCTTCTTCCTCTTCTCCGATCCGGACGTCCTGATCGAGTCGCTGCTCGACGGCCTCGGGACCGCCCGCATCGAGATCGACATGATCGAGTTCTCGGGCATCGAGTTCCGGCACGTCGACAACCGCGTCATGAGCCTGCGGCTCGTGCAGCTCGGACTGTCGGAGGCCGCGATGTTCGCGGCGGACGGGACCGTGCTCCAGCCGTCCGAAGCGCTCCGGAAGCGCCCGGTGCTGGTCGAGCGCGGCAGCTTCAGGCCGGTCACCCACGTCAATCTCGACATGCTCTCGAGCGCGCTCGGGCAGTTCAGCGAGCAGATCGCCGGCAGCGAGCCCCCGAACGCCCTGACGCCACTCCCGCTCATGGAGCTGACGATGAACAACCTGCTCTCGGAGGGCGAGCTCGACCTGTCGGATTTCCTGGCGCGCATCGACGTGCTCGCCGCGACGGGCCATACCGTACTGATCTCCGACTATTTCGAGTTCCACCGCCTCGCCCGCTACCTCGCCTCCGCGACCGATCGCCCGATCGGCATCGTGCTCGGCGCGGGCAGCCTCGCGCAGCTCTTCGAGGCGCACTACTACGAGAACCTCGACGGCGGCATCCTCGAGTCCTTCGGCCGGCTCTTCAAGAACGGGCTGACGATGTACGTCTATCCGCTGCGCGATCCCGCGACCGGCCAGCTGACGACGGTCTCGAACCTCGAGCTCGCGCCGCATCTGATGTCGCTCTACCGCTTCCTCGTCGACCAGGGGAGCATCAAGCCGATCGAGCGCTATCGCGAGGAGGTCCTGCCGATCTTCTCCCGCGACGTGCTCCGGCTGATCCGAAACGGCGACGCGGCCTGGGAGAAGATGGTGCCGGACGCGGTCGCGGCGCTGATCCGCGAGCGCGGCATGTTCGGCTACCGGAGGCCCGGCAGCTTCTGAGAGCGCTTCGGGGTGTTCGGCGCTTCGGGGCGCACGCCCTTGTACATCCCGCGCTCGACGATGAGCGGATAGAGCACGTGGTCGACGAGCCAGGGCGGGATGCGAACGCTGGCACCGCTCGGCGTGAACACCCGCAGACCGTCGCGCTGCGGTCCGAGCACCGAGCCCCAGCGATGGGCCGGGGGGACGTACGGCTTCATCCGCGCGTCGTCGCCCGCGAGCAGGCGGCGGATGTTGTGCGCGACGATCCCGGCGCCGCCGTTGCGCGCGGAGCTGCGGCGCGGATCGGAGGCCGCGACGTCGCCGACCGCGAAGACGTTCGCGAAGCCCGGGACGCGCAGCTGCGGATCGACGCAGACGAAGCCCGCCGCGTCGAGGATCGCGGGCGGCAGGAAGGCCGTGTTGGGCTGCTCGCGGCCGATGGCCCAGACGACTGCATCGGCGCGAAAGACGGGTTGGCCGGTCTCCCACTCGACGGGATCGCTCGTGATGCGTTCCCCGGCGAATCCCTCCGGCACGCGCGCCCGATGACCCGGATGGAGACCCACGCCCTGCGCCGCGAGCCGCGCGGCGATCGCGCGCCCGACCTTCGGCGGATGCTCCGGGAGCGGGGCTTCGCGGCTGAAGAAGAGATGCACCGCGGCACCCGGATGCCGCTCCTTCAGGTTCGACGCCGCGCTCGCCGCGCTGGCCCCGCCGCCGACGACGGCGATCGTCGCCGCTCGTGCCAGCCGTTCGGCGTCCGCGTCGATCCGGCGCTCGACCGCTTCGCGATCCTCGAGCGCCGCATCCCGCCAGAAGCCGTTCCGCACGCCCGAGGCGACGACGAGCACGTCGTAGTCGAGCGCCTCTTCGCGGCCGTCGATTCCCCGGATCGCGAGACGGCGCGCTTCGAGATCGACCGCATCGATCAGGCCGTGGACGATGCGCATGCCGTCGAGGCGCCGGTAGCGCGAGTAGGCCGTCAGGTAGCGGCGTCGCCAGGCGTCGGGATCCGCGAGACGCCCGCCGAGCTCCTGGCCGCTGACGAGCGCGGGCTTCGGCGCGATCGCGACGACCTCGAATTCCGGATGCAGATCGAGGGCGACGAGCAGGCCCGTATCGCCGAGGCCGGCGATGGCGATGCGCGGCCTGCGGCTCTGCGGGAGGATCTCGCTCATGGTGTGGCCGCGCAGCCTAGCCCGCGGCCGCCGAAAGCGAACGCTCCCCCCTCACGCCGCGCTTCGATCCCGCGAGGCGATCGCGAGCGGCCTCGACCCGGGGATCGGCTTGCGGGCGGTACCACGCGTCGGCGCGGCACCGCCCGCGAAGCTCAATCGAGCGGCCCGAAGTCCGGCGGCTGCATGCGATGGCGGGTCGCCGCCTCGTAGGCGGCCCCGATCGTGAACACCGTCTGCTCACCGAACGGAAGCGCCAGAATGTCCATTCCGACCGGCAGAACCGCCGGAATCGCGGGCAGCAGCGCACCGTCGGGTCCCCGGTCGTAGACCTCCGTCGTGAAGCCCGCCGGCACCGTCATCGCCGCGAAGCCGCGGCTGCTGATGGCGGTCCAGTTGAGCCCGCGATCGTTGCGAGTCGGCTCCGGAGGCGCCGTCAGGACCGCGGCCGGAATGTTGCCCGACGGATAGACGACGGCATCGAGATCCATCTGCGCGAAGCAGTCGTGCACCAGGGTCTGCATCGCGAAGCGCGTCTGCAGCGCGCCCGCGTTCGCGAGCGTGCGATTGCGATCCGTCGACTCGAGGCTCGACTTGCGATTCGCGAGTACGGGATCGGTCCAGAAATTCGCCTTCGTGGTCAGATCGGTCAGGCTCAGGATCTCGGCGTCTCCGCGCTCCCGGATGTAGGCATTGAAGTTGTACTTGCCGTCTCCCGTGTCGCCGCTCCCGGTGCCGCCGATGTTGCGGATGCTCGGCCGACCGGCCGCGGTCTTCGGCACGAGGGTCGGATCGAAGAACATGTCGAGGAGGGTCTCGGTGTGGTCCCCGATCGGTGCCCCGCTCGCATCGAAGGGGAACACGGACGAGAAGCCGCGCATGAACTGCTGGTTCTGCCATTTCGGAACCCATTTGTCGACGCAGCCCTGGAAGAGCGCGCCGCCCGGGCCCGGGTCGACGATCGTGGCGCCGAGCGATTCGAGGTCGTCGATCGCGGCGTCGATCAGGTCGATCGACTCGGAATCCGCGATCGTGAAGCTCGGCTTGTCCATGTACTCGCGGATCACGCCGATGCGAAGCCCGTCGAGACGCTTCGCGATCGCGTACTTCGCGTAGGGTCGCTGCGGGAGGCGGTTCCGGCTGAACGCGGTCAGCTCGTCCTTCGGGTCGTAACCCGCGTAGGCGTCGAGGACCTTGGCGACGTCGGCCACCGTCCGACACATCGGCCCGACGCGCGTGTTGATGCCGCGCTGGATCATGCCGTCCGCGCTGACGAGCTCCCGCGTGGGCACCAGCCCGACCACGTTGTTCCAGCGCGCGGGCTTGACGATCGAGCCCCCGGTCTCCTCGGCGATCGCGCAG
>CAUJGH010000408.1 GCA_963169575.1 Myxococcota bacterium
CGCCGGCCCTCGTCGTCGCGGATCTCGATCTCGACGGTCGGCAGCGGCGGTCCGACGCAGTTCGCTGCCTCGCGCAGCATGAAGCCATGGGCGTAGGAGACGAGGCCGCCCGTCTCGCTCGAGCCGTAGCCCGAGCCGATCGCATGGACGAGATGCGGGAAGCGCTCGGCGACGGTGCGGATCAGCTCGGGGGTCGTCGCCGAGCCGCCGATGCCGACCTGCGTGAATCGGCTCGGATCGAGCTTCGCGAGATCCGGATGATCGACGAGGCGGAAGATGTGGGTCGTCGCGCCGCTCCAGCTCGTGACGCCCTCGCGCAACGAGAGCTCGATCGTCTGCGCCGGATCGAATCGGCCCATCGGCCAGACCGTCGTCGCGCCGCCGGCGAGGCTCGCCGTCGTGCTCCCCATCGAGCCCGAGAGATGGAAGAGCGGAAAGGGCGCGAGCACCGCGCCGGGCGCCGCGCCGACCGGCGGCTCGACGAGCGCGCGCCGCGCGGCGATGTAGAAGCTCGAGGTCGTGAAGGCGACGAGCGTGCGATGGCTGACGAGCGCGCCCTTGGGCCTGCCCGTCGTTCCGGACGTGAAGAGCAGCAAGCAGGGATCGTCTTCGGCGATCGGGCTCGAGGGCAGCTCGGCGCCCGGCGCGTGAAGCCGGAGCGGCTCGAAGTCGTCCTCGAAGCAGAGGGCCGGGCAGTCCGTCTCGACCTTCGCGAGCCGCTCCATCCGCTTGCGATCGGCGAAGACGAGCTTCGGCTTCGCGAGGTCGAGGCCATATCGGATCTCGTCCTCGGCCCACCAGCCGTTCATCGCGATCACGACCGCGCCGAGCGAGACCGTCGCCCAGTAGGTCAGGATCCATTCGGGCGTATTCGCGGCGAGGATCGCGACGGCGTCGCCGGGCAGGATGCCATGGCGATCGCGGAGAGCGGCCGCGACCGACGCGACGTCGCGCAGATGTTCGCGATAGGTCCAGCGCCGGCCGTCGGAAAAGACGAGATAATCCTTGTCGCCATGGGCGGCCGAGGCCGCGAGCAGATCGCGCAGCGAGCGCGCGCGGTTCTTGTACACGAGGAGCGATTCGCCGAGAACCTCCTCGCGCGCGAGCTCGAACGGGCTCCCGGGCGATTGCAGGCGGCGATCCGCCTCTTCGATCGACATCAGCGGCGGCTGGAGCTGCGTCATGGCGGCGTTCACCCCGGCCCGAGCAGCGAGGGGTCGCCCTGGTGCATCCAGGCGCGGCCGGCACGACGGGCGCTGCGCCAGCCCGCCGCGGTCCGGACGAGCTCGTCGGCGTATTCGATCCAGGTCTCGTAGGTCTTGCCGGCATGGACGCCTTTGCCGAAATGCATGACGCGGCAATAGCACTTGCTGGAGGCCCGGTCGCCGTCGAGCACGATCCGGTAGTTGCCGAGCAGATGCTGGGACGGGCCGCAGCCGTCGAGATAGGAGCGGATCGTATTGCGCACGGCTTCGAGCCCCGCTTGCTTCCAGGCCTCGAAATCCATCTCGACGTCTTCCGTGAACACGTCCGAGAGGCCCGCCCAGTTCCGGGTATCGAGGCATTCGGAATAACGGTCGAGGACGGCGATGATCGCGAATCGGTCGTCGGCGGCGCTGGGCATGGCGCTCCTCTCGGAAGGGGTTCGGCGGCTCCGCACGCGCCCCGGATCGGGGTCGCATCGCGAGAGGACGAGCCAGCATGGCACGCACGCGGCGGGCTGTCAGCGCCCGGTCCACGGCCCGGGGAGGGCGACCGACGACCCTCGATTCGCGGCCCCCGCCCGTCGATTCGCGAGCCGCGCGCGGGCGCCCGGCGTCCGTTACGTTGCGGCCGGCCGGGGAACTGCGCGCGCCCGGGTCGCGCCGTACCGTGCCGTGCGTCGGCATCGATGCGATCACCGATGCGATGGGAGAGGGAATGGATCCGTCCGGAATGCTTCGCCGCGATGCGCGGGACGTCGCGCGCTACGACCTCGAATGCGACGTCCTGATCGTCGGATTCGGATGCGCCGGCGCCTGCGCCGCGATCGAGGCGGCGGGCGCCGGGGCGCGTGTGCTCGTCGTCGAACGTTCCGGCGGCCCGGGCGGGACCTCGATCAACTCGGGCGGCTTTCTCTATCTCGGCGGCGGGACCGCGCTCCAGAAGGCGCTCGGCTACGAGGACTCGGCGGAGAACATGTTCCGCTACATGATGGCTGCCTGCGGCCCGGCGCCCGACGAGGCGCTGATCGCGCCCTACTGCGAGGAGAGCGTCTCGCATTTCGATTGGATCGTGAAGCAGGGCGTTCCCTATCGCGCGAGCTTCTTCCCCGGCAACCACGAGCCCTTCACGACCGACGACGGGCTCACCTACTCCGGCAGCGAGCACGTCCATCCCTTCAACGAGATCGCGCGCCCGGCGCCGCGCGGACATGCCCCGCAGTCGATCCGCGACAAGGGCGCGCTGTTGATGAACTGCCTGATCGGCAAGGCGCGCGCTGCCGGGATCCAGACCGCCTGGCAGAGCCGCTGCGACCAGCTCGTGCTCGAACGCGACGGCCGCGTCGTCGGCGCGGTCCTCTCCACGCTCGAGGGCGAGCGGATCGTGCGCGCGAAGAAGGGCGTTCTGTTGACCGCGGGCGGCTTCATCTACAACGACGCGATGCTCGCGCGCTATGCCCCCGCGCTGCTGCGCTGCGGCTCGAAGGTCGGGACGGAGACCGACGACGGCCTCGGCATCCGGCTCGGCCTCGCAGCCGGCGGCGAGGCGATCCGGATGGACGCGGGCGACGTCAGCATGGCGATCTTCCCGCCGAATCGTCTTCGCAAGGGCATCTTCGTGAACCGACAGGCGCAGCGCTTCCTGAACGAAGACGTCTATTTCGGCCGCGCCGGGGAGACCGTCCTCTTCCATCAGGACGGCCAGGCCTATCACATCGTCGACGACGCCTGCTTCGAGCGCCCGGCGCATTTTCCGATCGAGCTCGCCGGCGTCGGCGAGACGATCGAAGAGCTCGAGGCCGAGGTCGGCTTTCCGAAGGGCGCGCTGCAGGCGACCGTTGCCTACTACAACGAGCACGCCGCCCGCGGCGCGGATCCGCTCTTCCACAAGCGGCCCGAATGGCTGGCGCCTCTCGCGAAGCCGCCCTTCGCCGCGATCGACCTGCGCGCCGAGCAGCCCTTCTTCACGGCCTTCACGCTCGGCGGGCTCCGCATCGATCCGCACGGCCGCGTGTTGGCGGCGACGGGCGAGCCCGTCCCCGGGCTCTATGCGGCGGGGCGGACGACTTCGGGCGTCGCGAAGCAGGGCTATTCGAGCGGGATGTCGCTCGGGGACGGGAGCTTCTTCGGGAGACGGGCGGGACGGCACGCGGCGGGCCAGTCACCCGATACCGCGCGCTGAACGGGCCTTCGCTCGGCCCGCCGCGTGCCGCGCGTCCTGTCCGAGGTTCGACGGCCCGGTTCCAATTCTCGTGCGCGGCGAGGCCAGGCATCCGCCGAACGAAGTCGTCTTCACGGTGCGCTGTTTCCAGCTCGTGCTTGCCGTTCGGGGACCCTTCGCCGACGCTACCGGCGGCCAGACCTCGTATCGGTCGGTCCGGTCGGAAGTCGCGACGGCGGGGATGCGGCGTCGCGGACCGATTCCGGACCGACAGCCAGGGAGAGCGGGATGTTCGAGTGCATTGCAGGGACGGAGCGGACGGGCACTTCGCGGACGGAGGCTCGGCGTCGCCGAACTGGGCCGTCAGGCGCCTCGTCGGGTCCCGTGTCGATGTCGACGTGGATCGCTCGTCTGGTGGTCTTCCTGTTCGTCGCCTCGGGCTGCGCGTCGATCCACGTGACGGGACGCGACGATTACCAGGGCGACAAGCTGGCTCGTCCGGACAGGATCCTGGTTCACGATTTCGCCGCCGCCGTCGAAGACCTGCCCGCCTGGTCCGATGCTTCTGCGCGAATGACGGAGAGCGGGCTCGTGCGAACCGATCCGGAAATCGCGGCCGGGCGCCGCCTCGGCGAGCAGATGGCGGGCGATCTCGTCGCGCGGATCCGGAAGATGGGGCTCGATGCCGAGCGGATGACGCCCGAGAGCGCGCCGGTGCCGGGGGACGTCGTGATCGTCGGCCTGCTCACGTCGATCGACGAGGGCGACAGCACCAAGCGCGTCGTGCTCGGCTTCGGGTCCGGTGCTGCGGAGATCGCGACGGAGCTCGAGGGGTACCTCGCGACCGAGAACGGATTCGAGAAGCTCAGCTCCGGACGGGCAGAGTCGGTGAAGGCGCGGGGGCCCGGAGTCGCGGTGCCGATCGCGATGAGCGTCGTCACGTCCAATCCGCTCTCGCTGATCCTCGGACTGCCCGTCAAGGTCGCAGGCGAGGCGACGGGGCGAAGCACGATCGAGGGCGTGAGCCGGCGCATGGTCGACGAGATCGCCGGCGAGCTCGAGAAGAAGTTCCGGGCACAGGAATGGATCGAATGAGCCGGCGCCCCGGCCGCGCCGCTCAGTCCGGGGTCGTGTCGCGGTAGAACGTCGCATAGAGCACGGGGACGACGCCGAGCGTGGCGATCGTCCCCAGCGACAATCCGAACATCATCACGATCGTCATCGCGAACCAGAGCTCACCGCCGAGCAGGCAGAGCGGGACGAGACCGACGACCGTCGTCAGCGTCGTCATCACGATCGGCCGCAGTCGCGCTCTGCCGGCCGCGACGAGCGCGTCCTCGAGCCGGCCGTCCGATCTGCGCTCCTCGTCGATCCGCTCGATCAGCACGATCGCGTTGTTGACGATGATGCCCGCCAGCGCGAGGAGTCCGAGCAGGGCGTTGAAGTCGAGCTTCGCCCCCATGAGATTCAATCCCAGCGCGGCGCCGAGCAGAACGAGGGGGATGGAGAGCAGGATGATCCCCGTCTTCCGGAACGATCCGAACTGCCAGACCAGCAGCACGACGATCGCGATCAGGCATTGCGGCATGTAGAGGAAGAGCGCGGCATTGGCGTCTGCGGACGCTTCGATCTCGCCGCCGACCGACCAATGCAATCCCGGCGGCAGGTCGAGCGCGGCGAGCTTCGGCTCGATCTCGGCGAGGAGTCCACCGGCGCCGAGCCGCGGATTCAGCCCCGAGACGGTCACCGTGCGCTCCAGGTCGTGACGCCGGATCGTATAGGGAGCGAGCTCGCCGGCCAGGTCCGCGATCTGGAGCAGCGGAACCGGATGGCCATCGTCCGCCGCGAAGGTGACCATCGCCAGATCGTCGAGCGTCCGCCGGTCCGCGGCCCGCGCGCGGAGCAGGACCGGGATCACGCGGTCGCCCTCGCGATAGTCGGTGACCCGGAGACCATCGAAGCTGGCCTCCAGCGTTCGCGCGATCGTCCGCGGCGAGACACCCGCGCGCCGGCTGCGGTCCTGGTCGATCAAGAGGTCGATCTGGAGGACGGGGTTCGCCCAGTCGTTGCGGATCTCCCGGGTCCCGGGCACCGAAGCCAGGATCGCTTCGACATTCCGGCCCGCTTCGTAGAGCGCGTCGATCTCGCGGCCGGCGAGCCGGATCTCGAGGGTGCCGGGCGGTTCGCTCCCGAGGAAGAGCAGCTCGGTCCATCCGCGGCCTTCGGGTACCTGCTCGGCGAGGAATTCCTCGACGCGGCGACGCACGTCTTCGACGGCTTCGCTCGTGCGCGTGTTGACGACGCCGAAGGCGACGTGGGGCGCCGGATCGATCGGGGCGAGGGCGAGGAAGAAACGCGGGCCCCCGTCGGCGACGTAGAAGACGTTCGACGTGATCTCCGGGTGGATCTGCGCGTCGGCGAGCCAGCGACCGAGGCGCTCGGTGACGCGGAGCGTCTCCCGCTCGTTCGTGCCCGCCGGCAGCTCGAGCTTGACGACGAACTGAGAGCGGGCCGAAGGCGGAAGGAGACCCTTCGGAACCCGCGCGAGGCCGAAGAGCGACGCCGCGAAGAGCAGGGCGATCGAGAGGAGGAAGAGCGTCCGTCGTCGCAGCACGGCGGAGAGCGCGCTGGCGTAGGTCGCCTGCCATCGGGTGGTGGCGTTGCTGCGCTCGTCGCCGCTCGCGGCGTCGGCCAGGAATCGGACGCAGAGCAGCGGGGTCACCGTGATCGAGAGCAGCCAGCTCGCGAGCAGCGTGATCGCGACGACCTGGGCGAGGGCGCGCAGGAATTCCCCCGTCGTGTCGGGCGCGAGCAGGAGCGGCAGGAAGGCGAGGATCGTGGTCAGCGTCGACGAGAGCAGCGGCACTGCCAGGGTCCGGCTCGCCGCGAGCGCCGCATCGAGACGGGCGTCTCCGGCGTCGATCCGCTTCTTGATGTCCTCGGTGATCACGACGCCGTTGTCGACCAGCAGGCCGAGCGCGATGATCACGGCGGCGATCGAGACGCGGTGGAGCGGGATCTCGAAGATCAGCATGCCGACGAGCGTCAGGAAGATCGTGAGAGGGACGATCGTGCCGACGATCGCGCCCGCGCGCAGGCCCAGGAAGAGCATCACGACGACCAGCACGGTCAGCAGCGTCTGTCCGAGGTTCGAAGTCGCCTCGGCGACGGCTTCGGCGACGATCGGCGGCTGATCCGTCATCGTCTCGAGCGTCATGCCGAGCGGCAATTCATCGCGGATCCCGCCGAGCAGGGCGCCCAGCTGGCGGCCGAACGCCTTGATGTCGACGTTCTGTCGCATCGCGATCGCGATCACGACCGCAGCGCGCCCGTCGAAGAGCACCGGCCGCTGCGGCGGATCGACATAGCTTCGCTCGACCGTGACGAGATCTCGCAGATAGACGAGGCCTCCGTTCGGAGTGAGGATCGGCACCGACTCGAGCGCGGCGACGTCGCGGAGGTCACCGCTCGGATCGAGCGCATAACGCATGCCGTCCTCGGTCAGGAGCGCTCCCGAGGGCAGGATCTGGTTCTGCTCCGCGATCGCGTCGAGGACGGCCCGCGGCTCGAGGCCGAGCGGGGCGAGGATCGAACGGTCGAAGCCGAGCCAGATGCGCTCGTCCTGGATGCCGAAGAGGTCGACGCGCGCGACGAGTGGAAGCGCCGAGAGACGGTCGCGGATCCGGCGGGCCTCCGCCCGGAGCTCGGACATCTCGAATTCGCCGCCCGCGAGCGCGAGCGTCGTCACGGCGACTCGGCCGTAGTCGTCGTTGACGATCGGCCCGATCGTGTTCTCGGGAAGCGCCGGGCGAAGATCGTCGACCTTCTGTCGCAGCGTGGTCCAGACCGGCTTCGGGTCGAAGACCGTCGGAACGAGGCTGACCCGGATCGTCGCGCGGCCCGCCTGCGCCGCCGATTCGACGCGGTCGACCTCGGCGATCTGCTTGACGGCTTCCTCGATCGGCTCGACGAGCAGCTGCTCGACCCGCACCGCCGACAGACCGGGCGCGGCGACCGATACGATCGCGGTGCGGATCACGATCTCGGGATCTTCCTGGCTCGGCTGGTTCGCGTAGGTGAACCCGCCGCCCAGGATCGTGACCAGGACGAGCATCAACGTCAGTCGCCACCGTTCGATCGCGAAGCGCGTGATGCGTTCCACGCCGACTACTCCGCCGACTGCCAGCGGCGTGCCGATTGACCGTCCCGGAGCAGGGCGACGCCCGCCACGACGATCTGCTGGCCCGCCTCGAGTCCCTCTTCGACGAGCACCCGATTCCCGACGAGGCCCGCGACCGGGACCTCCCTTCGCCGGATCCGGCCCTCGCCCTCGTCGAGCACGAAGACCACCGCCCGCTTCCCGACCGTCGGCGCCGAGGAAGTCGATTCGAAGACGAGCGCCGAAAGGGGGATGGAGAAGACGGCGGGCCGGGCCTCCGCGCTGCCGAGCCGGACGCCCGCAGTCATCCCGCTGCGTGCACCGGGCGGCAGGCCGTCGATGCGTGCGTGGATCCGGAAGGCGTTGCCCGCCTCGGCGACCGCGCCGATCTCGATGATCTCGCCGCGCGCGCTCGCATCGCCGAGGCCGGGAAGGGAGACCGAGACCTCGCTGCCGAGCGCGAGGCCCGGGACGAGCTGCTCGGGGACCAGCACCGAGACCTCCATGGCGTCCGGCGCGCCGACTTCGTACACCGTCTGCCCCGCCGTGATCTCCTCGGACTGACGAGCGAGTACCCGAGTCACGACGCCGTCGCGGGTCGCGATGAGCTTCGTCCGGCGCAGATCCTCGCTGGCGTCGGCGACCGCGACCTCGGCGACGCGCATCTCGGAGCGGGCCGATTCGAACTCCGCGACGGCGCGGTCGAGGCGCGCGCGCGATGCGATGCCCTGGCGTTCGAGCGCCGCCTGTCTGCGGAAGGTCTCTTCGGCGACGGCTCGCTGGCTGCGGGCGGACTCGAGTCGGGAGCGGGCACGGGAGAGGGCGCGCTCGTAGCTCGAGGCATCGATGCGGGCGATCTCCGCGCCGGCCGCGAAGGCGTCGCCCTCGCGAAGCGGAGCGGAGACGATTCGGCCGCCGATCGCGAAGGAGAGCCGGGCCTCGTCGCCGACGGTCAGCATGCCGGAAAGGAGCCGATCGCTCGTCGGGACCTCCGCACGCAGGGCGATCGTCTTCACGCTGGGCACCCGCTCGGGCGCATCCGGCGCAGGCGCTTCACAGCCGAGCAGGATCGACATGAGGATCCACATCGTCGGGACGAATCGGATCGTCTTCATCGCATCTCCCCGTTGGACGAATCGCGTGCCGGTCAGAAGCTCTGCCCGAGAAACAGATACCCCTGATTCTCGCCCCCTTCGCCGTAGGCGTAGGCGAGATAGAGGGGGCCGAGCGGTGTCTCCACGCCGACGAACGGTCCTGCGGAATGCCGCAGGTCGTCGATGTCGCTGCGCTTCTGCCAGGCATTGCCCGTCTCGTATTGCGCGCCGGCGTAGACGGGGAACTCCCAGGCGAAGACCGCCGGAGAGGCGATCCTTCGATAGGCGATCAGGCGAGCGACTCCGGTATGGGGCCCGATGATCGAGTTGCGATCGAAGCCGGAAAGCCGCCCGAAGCCGCCGATCGTGTTCAGGAGCTCGACCTCGCCCGAGGCGCCGAAGGACGTGTCGTAGCTGATCGACAGTCCGATGGTATTGCGCCAGAAGGTCCGGAAGGTCGATGCGCGGACCCGCAGCGTCTCGATCGAGGCGTCGTAGCCGAGCGCCTCGCGGAGGAACTGGCCCTGCACGACGGCGATGCTGCCGTCGTTGGGGAAGCGCGTGTTGTCCAGCGAGTCGTATTCGAAGGTGGCCTGGTAGAAGCCGCTCTTGAAATGACTGTCGCGGAAGACGGCCGGATCGCCCGTATGCCGGTTGCCCTCGCCGTTCTGATAGCCGATCCCGCCGCGCACCCGCGCGAATCGGCCGAGGCTGATGCCGAGGTCGATCCCGGCCCCGACCGAATCGACGTCGTAGCGCGCGAGGCGATCCCCGTCGGAAAAGAAGTCGAGGCGCTCCCGTTGGTAGCGGAACTGGGGCAGCACGAAGAACGTGTCGCGCGCATCGACGGGCTGGTACATCTCGCTCGAGACGACGTAGGTATCGCCGAGCTGGACGTAGTTGCGCAGCTCGCCGCCCCAGGGGTTCATCGGCAGCAGGACGTGGTTGACGCCGACGTTGTAGCCGGCGTCGTTCCCGAAATCCGTCTCGAGGTTGAGTCCGAGGCGGAAATGATTGCGGCCGCGCAGGCGCGGGACGAGCTGATAGACGAGGATCGTCCGCTCCCCTTCGTGGCGGAGATCGAAGGCGACGCGCTGGAACGCATCGAGGCCGAACAGCCGCGCGAGATCGCTCCGCAGGGCTTCGAGGTCGAGCGGTTCGCCGACCCGCGCGCGGACGCGTGCCCGGACGAGCGCGTCGGCGAGCAGGGATTCGTTCTCGATCCGGATCTCGTCGATGACGGGCAGGGTCGGCTCGGGGCGGCGATGAGCGGATCGCCAGGCGGCGTACTCCGCCTCCGAGACGGAATGCCGCGCGAGCGCCGCCGATGCGGCGCGAGCGGCGCGGCGGCCCGCCTCGACGGCTTCGGGCA